>JBMCMH010000014.1:0-31697 GCA_048614515.1 Alkalispirochaeta sp.
TACTCCGGGTGGAACCCGAGGCGACCGACCGCCGGTTCCAGCCGCTCTCGCCAGCGAGCGATTTGCTCTGCTACCGGCTCAGGATAGGTTACCCGGGCGGTGGAGGGGCGCGGTGTATCCAGCGCGTCCCGAAGTACCGGTTTGAGCGCCTCCACCGTGCGCCGTTGGTTGGCCTGCAGCGCGACCACCGGGCAATCGAGATGCTGCGAGAGATGGTGAGGATCGATCTTGAGCCCGTTGTTCTCGGCCATATCCACCATGTTCAGCACGACCAGGACCGGTACGCGCATCTCAATGAGTTGCAGGGTGAGAAAGAGGTTGCGCTCCAGGTTGGAGGCATCCACGATGTTTATGATCAGATCGTAGTCGCCGGAGAGCAGGAAGTTGCGCGCCACCACCTCGTCCTGACTCACGGCGTTGAGAGAATAGATGCCCGGCAAGTCTACCAGTTTGGGCCGTCCGGTGATGGCAGCGGGAGCCTCGGCGGTGGCGGTGTCCGCTGTGGAGGTGCCGTCGGGGGCAGCAGTTCTCCGGCCCACCGCCATTTCAATAGACGGAGCGTAGAGCGGAATCTCTCCCACCTTCTTCTCAACCGTCACCCCGGGCCAGTTACCCACCCGATGATTACCGCCGGTGAGGGCGTTAAAAAGTGTGGTTTTCCCGCAGTTGGGGTTGCCCACGATGCCGATGGTGCGACTCATTGGTTCACCTCCACAACGGACGCCTCCGCCCGGCGCAGAGACAATCGGTACCCGCGCACTTCGATTTCGATGGGATCTCCCATCGGCGCGTACCGAACAATAGAGAACTCCGTGCCGGGGGTGAGCCCCATAGACAGGAGCTTGGCACGATATTCGTTGGAGCTATCGACGTATCCCGAGATGACACCTCGGTCGCCGCGACTGAGGTCGCTGAGTGCGGGCATGAGAAACCTCCGCATGTATTGTTAGTGCTGATTGCCTTAGTTAGGCTAAGTTAACTTTACTTCACTCCAGCCGGGTTGTCAACGATCATTCGAAAACATTTGCATTTCGTGTCATTATTGGACACACAGAATGGAAGGAAGCAGTGTAACAGCACAGGTGTATACGTTATTCCAACGAGTTACCGTCGCGGAGCTCAATTTCCTGCGAACCTCACCGCAGGAGTACGCGGAATCCCGATTGCGCGATGATTTTCGTGCGCGTTCCGACAACGGTGCCTACTATGATCTTTTGTCGCAGCCGCCGGTAGCTCCCTTAAAGCTGAACCGTTCGCTCTGCCGGGCGGCTCAGGAATATGCCGTCCATCTCGCCACCCACGATCGGTGGGGGCATTGCGCCGATCGTACACCACGGGAGCGCGCGCGGGAGGCGGGATACCACGCCTACGGTGGTGAGAACGTTGCCGCCGGCCGGTCGGTCAATTTGGAGGCCTCCGTCGATCCGGTGCGAGCGGCGCGTCTATTTATATTGCGCCTGGTGGTAAACGAGGGAGTTCCCGGTGTTGGGCACCGGCGCAATATGCTCTCTCCGGTATACCGGGTGGTGGGTATTGGATACGCCGCAAGCCCCCGTTCCACCTACATCAACTATACCGTGCAGGATTTCGGTCTCCGCTAGCGCCCTCCACACTGGCGGTGCGTACGGTGTCTCTCCCGTCGCGCTTCGCGTCGTACAGCGCCCGATCCGCCGCCTCCACCAACGCCTGGTAGCCGCGGGGCCCATGCGCATCATGCTCCGGCACCACCGCGGTGACTCCCATGCTGACGGTCACCGTGCCGTTTTTGGCGGTGGGATGCGGAAGCGCGTTCCCATGGATCGCATCTCGGATCCGCTCTGCCACGAGATAGGCGGCGCGAGCGGTCGTGCCGGGAAGCAGGAGAAAGAATTCCTCACCGCCGTATCGTGCAGCCACATCTCCCGCTCGCTGGACGTTGTCAGCCAGCGTTCGCGCTACCTCTTTGAGTACCCGGTCACCCGCTTGGTGGCCCCAGGTGTCGTTATACGGCTTGAAAAAGTCGATGTCTACCATAATTGCTGCCAGAGATTCACCGGATCTGATATGCCTCGCCCATTCCTCTTCCAGTTTGTTGTCCAAGGTCCGACGATTATACAGGTTGGTGAGGCCGTCATGGGCAGCCTGTTCCCGCAGATGAGCGAGAGAGATCCTCATTTCAAACACTCTTCGGGACAGGGCAAGGGAACTGAGGCCGCCGAATACGACCGCCGTCAGTGGAATCGGGGCAATATCAGAAGCGATCGAGCCGGAACAGCTTGCTGCTTCCAGCAGCGCCCCCACCACCAGAACCAGCACTGCCGCACTCAACAGGTACGCGGAGTTTCTCCTCGCCCGACACGCCCGAAATAGCGTTATCGCAGCGATTGCCAGCGCCGCCACCAGCACCGGCAGCCATGCAAAGAGAACATCCATCCACCACCGTCCGGGGACGATTAAAGAGAGTCCGAACCACCCCCAGGACGCCCGTTCCAGCCATCGTGAGATCGTCCTCTGGTACTCGCCGGGAAACATATAGCTCAGATATCGAAGATACAGTGCCACCAACGGGTATACGACTAACCCTCTCAGACGTAGGTGCATCTCCACGCTGAGCCATGGAATGTTCCCCAGGAGCATCGTTCCTTCCAACAGAAGTACCCGCATCGCCAGCAGCAGCAGAAACACCGCAAGGGTCACCGTGGGAATGGTTCGTGTAAACGCGGGGCTCCGGCTGAGCCTCAGCAAGAGATGATATCCTCCCAAAATGAGCAGGATTCCGACGATCAGGCCGTCCCAGAATACGCGGCGTCCCGTTCTGTGAAGCAAATCAGACAAGGAACCCACGACTGGGGGCGTGCGCATCAGTCCTTCTCGGGGAGAGTAGTACCCTTCAGTGAGAATGGTGAGCTCAACCGTCCCGGAATTGTCCGGAAGCAGGGGGATGATCGAAAAACGTCGGAACGGATCGGAGGATTCTCCGTTGATCCAGGCGCTCGTTGTTGCTGAGGACGGGGGAATATAGATTCCGATCGGCGGCCTCGTGGGCACCCCCGTGAGCGTCACGCGGTGGGTGATCGGGCCGCTGACATATCGTCCATTGTCGTCGGTGGTGTAGCGCCCGCTCTTTGGCGGGATGTTCTGGTAGCGCCACAGGATGTGCTCTTCGGCCCGTGGGTGGGCTTCGCCGAGGTACACCTCCCAGGAGCCTACCAGCGGCCGAGACGCGGTAGAGGCCGCTGCCGGTATGGTTGCCTCCCCGTGCTGTACCGCGATCTCGGTGCCGCTTGGTGTACAGGAGAGAACAGCCAGAACCGTAGAAAGTATCAGAACGCACCGCGCCACGTCCTCACCATACTACGATCGGCAAATTTGAGCAAAAGCGACTTGCGTAAGTATCTTCCGCCCATGACCTACGATACGATTCTGATCGGGGCCGGACCAATCGGTCTGGAAATGGCGGCAGTGCTGACGCGCGCCGGGTATACATATGTGCATCTGGAAGCCGGCACGGTGGGGGAGGCGATTCGCCATTGGCCGCGGTTCACCCGGTTCTTTTCCAGTCCCGAGTGGATTTCCATCGCAGGCGTTCCCATTCACAGTCCGGACCAAGCGATTCCTACCGGGGAAGAGTACCTCTCATATTTGCGGCACATTGTGGAGACGCTGAACCTGGACGTACATACCTATGAGCCGGTGGTTGAAACGCGCGGACAGCAGGGAGACTTTGCCGTGGTCACGCGGGATCTGGCAGGTAACACTCATGAATACCACGGCAAGACGATTATCCTTGCCACCGGTGATCTCAATTCTCCTCGGTGGCTCAACGTTCCGGGAGAGGATCTACCCCACGTGACGCACCTCTGGCGCGACCCCCATGAGTATTTTCAGCGGCGCCTCCTGATTGTAGGCGGCCGCAACTCAGCCATTGAAGCGGCGGTCCGCTGCTGGCGGGCGGGGGCCCGCGTGACGCTCAGTTACCGCCGCGCCGCCCTGGATGAGTCGGTGACGATTTCTCGGCTGTTTCTGGAGGCGCGCCTGCTCATCGAGAAGGGGCAGATTGAGTTTCTCCCGGAAACCGAGCCCGTTGAGTTCCGCCCGGGGGAAACAATTATGAAAGACGGCCGCCGGATCCCCTCCGACTTTGTGTATCTCGCCACCGGGTTTGAGATGGACTACACCTTGTATGATCAGTTGGGCGTTGGTCGGACCGGATCGGAGGAGCGCCCGGTCCATGACGAAGCCACAATGGAAACCAACGTTCCCGGGGTGTATGTGATCGGCACCGCCACCGGCGGCAACCAGAAGCGGTTCTCCGTCTTTATCACCACCAGCCACGTCCACTGTCTGCGCGTGGGACGGGCACTTGATCCGTCCCGGGACATCAACCCCGCATGGGTGGGCAATATTGCCGAGCGCGACTATCCGCTGTCCAGCGCGGACATCGAGTAATCGCGCTCGATTCGGCGGGGCCACACCGGCTCCGCTCCGCAGCTACCACGTTTCCGGCGGCCGGCGCTCCTGCTTGCGGCGTCCTCGTATCTCCTTTGCCTGCCGCCGCCGTTCTCGGGAGGCCCGGGTCGGCTGGGTCGGTTTTCGGCGGCGCTGGGGTCGGCGGGCAGCATCAATCAGGCTCGTGGCGCGGTCCACGGCGCGCGTGCGGTTCTGGAGCTGGCTACGCGTCTCCGCGGCGTGGATCACCAGCTCTCCCTCGCTGTTGATCCGAGTCCCCAGCTGATCGCGGACGCGTACCTCCTGTTCCGGTGCAAGCCCCAACGCGGCGATGGGCACCGACAGCGTAACCTGGGTGTTGAGCTTGTTTACGTTTTGTCCCCCGGGGCCGCCGGAGCGGGAAAACTCCTCCCGCGACACTGCGGCGATTCGGCGGCGCAGGTCATCACGATTCATCCCGCTGAGCTCCCGACCGGTGGGTCCGCTTATCCCCGACCCAACGTGAGGCGGTGGACGGTGCCCTGCAACTCCTGAATCTTCTTGCGCTGCTGAGCCATAACCTGAATGAACTCCTCGGCGTCCTGCTCGCTGATGCCTCCCTGACCGGACTGACTGGTGGCGGCGTTTTGCGCCTCAGCCTCGTCGTACTGCAACTCGATCCGGGTGAGCTCATAGGAGTTCTCATAGATGCTCTTCTCCAGGGCCAACGTCGGAAACTGTGGCGATTGCACGATCTTTTGAGCGAGCCGATCGATCTCGATCGCAAAGAGGCTTTGAGGATCCGCTATCACCAGCGGCTTGGTGGTGCGAAAGGTGGCGGAGAGGCGCTCCTCAAACATCACCGCCCCCAGGGACTGCAGGTTGACGTCCACGTTCTTGGACACCAGCTCCCGTAGGCTCTCGGCGATGTTGAGATCGTCCGCGCTACGCACCAAGTTCAGCACCATGCTCGGTTGCAGAAGATCAATAAAGCGTTGCGCCTTATCCGCCTGCTCCCCGTTAATCTCCCGCATTCCCTCCACCAGTTCGTGCATTTTCATCGGCTTTCCCGGAATCCGTTCCCGCACGCGGGTCCTGAGATACGTAGAGATCTCCTTATCCTTGGCAAACGCCCGTTGCAGAAACCGGTACGCGGCGTTCTTGAGAAAACTGTAGCCGTTGAGAATCGATCCCACATGGGGCGAGCTCACCACGATCCCTGAGTTTGACACCAGAAAAAAATCCACCACGTTATTAGATGCCCCCGATCCCAGGTCGAGCAACACGTAGTCCGCGTCGAGATTTTCCACGTGGGAGAGGAGGCTCTTCTTCTGGGCGAAGGTGAGATTGGGCATCCCCGCCACGAGCACATCTCCCGGAACGAAAGACACGTTCTCATAGGGCGTGGGGTTGACCAGGGACTCAAACGACAGTTTCTTGTCTGAGAAGAACGTTCCCAGGCCTGGATTCTTGTTCTTGATCGCCAGGGTGGAATGGAGGTTTGACCCGCCAAGATCGAGGTCGATCAGGACTACCCGGTATCCCAGTTGTCCCAAGCGCAGCCCGAGACCGGCGGTGATCTCCGTCTTACCCACGCCGCCTTTCCCCCCCGCCACCGGGATGATTTTACTCTGTCGTCGTTGTGTAATGACCATCTCGTCTCAAGAATAGTCTGAATTCGACGTGTTGCAAAGGATTCATAGGGAATAGAAAATGACGTGGAGCAAATTGGTTGCTATAATTGGAAGACACGATTGTGAGTGAGCCGACGAGTAACAAAGTAGGAGGACGCGTTTTTCGGATTGACCGGGAGTGCTACGTCATCTACGTAGGTTCCGATGATCACCGGGTTCGTCCGTTTCTTCGCGTCGGTACATCTTCCCATCTCCCCGATCGCATCCGCCCCTATATCGGCACGGTCGTACTAAGTGATCGGGTTACCGGCAATCCGTTGCAAGAAGCGGAGACCGTGGGTGCCGTGGGTCCACGCCGGCCGGAATATACCGGCAGCCCGGAACTGGTGCACGCGTTCTCTCCGCTCACCGGTATGGAGCGCGTCCGGGAGCGGCCGATCTCCTCCTCCCACCGTCGGCTCCCGCAGGGAGCGTTTGTGGAGTTTCTCAGCGACGGCAACCTGTATCTCACCGTCAACGCACACCGCATCTATGAATTGGACGAGGTAGAACAGCGCGATCGTCACGATGCGTACCGTATGGAGCGTGTGGCGGCCGCCGTCACGAGTTCCGGCGGGGCATACCGGCGGGAGCTGTTTGAGCCGGCGGGATTTCTGGTTGGAACCGATCGGTCGTTGTTTCGCTTCTCCCACGGGCAGCTTACGGCCACGGCCCTGCAGTCGGGGGGACTGGAGGCGCTTTCGCGTCGCCTGATCGATCCGGATCTCCTATCTGCCGTGGCAGGGCCGGTTGATCCGGAAGCGCTGCTGCGGTGGGGCAAATGGCGCCTGCGCCGGGCGCTTGTGGCCGGGGCGATGCAGCCGGTGATCGTGGCGCGGGAGGCATCTGCATCGGAGACGCCGCGTCGCCTTGACCACCTGTTGGACGTGTTACGCGTGGCGGGCCTCCCGATGGAATACGCCCCGGTGAGCCGTGAGTTCGATCTATCCGAGATTCCCGGTGAGCCCACGGAAACAACGCTTCGCGTGTCCGGGAGGGGAGAGTGGCCGGCCGCCCCGGAGTACCTCTTTGAAGGACGCGTTCCCGTGGTGCCCGGTGTGCCGTATCGCGTGTTTAGCGGTGTGGATACCCTGCCGGAGGGAACGGCGGCCGGTGAGGACCCCGGCAATGCGGATCGAGATCGCGACGACGCGTACGGGCGACTCATGACGGAGCTACACCGGTGGAACGCGGCCGGCGGCGATGAGACGGACGTCTCACCGGAGCGCTTTGTGCAGCGGGTGAGTGACTTGCTTGCGGCGTGTCCTGCACCTATTTGGGCGGATCTGTACCCCTCGGGGGAGGGATACTCCGTGCGATTTATGGTGCAGCACGGGTTTTCGCTCAAGTTTGTCCGAGAGAACGTCACCGCCGTGGAGCGGATCGATACCGCCCTCGATGATCCGGACTCTCTGGACAACCTCTTCCGGGACGAGCAGCGGCGGCTGCTTGCCTTTCTTGACGAGCTCTTGGAACAGCGCAGGGCCACGACGCGGCCGCCGCCGGACCCAACACCGGCGGAGACGGCGGCTGCACCTTCCACCTCGGCGGCGGCTCCTGCGGCTGAGACACCGGCGGCAGCATCTCAGGCGACTGAGGATACCGCTGCGGCGAGTCAACCGGCGACTCCCGCGGCGTCTACACCGGCGTCGGCGGCGAGCCCGGCCGCGTCTAAATCGGCCGCGGCGGGGAGCCCGGCGGCTGCCCAATCACCGCGCGACTCCCGGCCGGGTGCGGAACCAGTCGCGGCCGCGCGAGCCGGCTCATCCCGCGGGGGTGGCGGGGTCGGCACGGGGTCCGCGGCTCGGTCGGCGACGGGGATGTGGCGCGGACCGACGTTTGTGGTGCTTGGGGTGGTGCTGATCGCCGGTGCGGTTGCGCTGCTCCTCTGGCGCGATGACAGTGGTGAGCGGTTACTGGCGCGCTTGGGCGCTCGGAGTGAGGCTGCGCTGGTGGCGGACGACGTCGACGGCGAGAACGATGGCGAAGACGCCGTGGCGACGGACGACGCCACCCGGGGCGACACGGCCATGAACGGGGACAATGACAGCGCCGATGGAGTGGATCCCTCGGAGCAACCTCACGCGGAGGATGGCGCCGACGGTGCCACCCGGAGGGACGGTGGTTCCGATAGCGCCGAAGCTTTGGATAGCCCGGACAGCGCGGATAGCGCGGATAGCCCGGATAGCGCGGATAGCGCGGATAGCCCGGATAGCGCCCGTGCCGGGAATACGGCGAATACGGCGACCGACGGCGACGAAGCTCCGGACGAGGTGGTGCGTGATGACCCCACTACTCAGCTTGCTTCCGATGACCAAGCTCCGTCGGCGGACGCCCCGATAACCGTCACCGTCTCCGATATTCTGCGCATGGTAAACCGTATTGCTGAGCTCAACGGATATGCGCCGATCGGATCGATGGCGCCGGACGCTCGGGACCCGGATTGGATATTTCCTGGTAACCAATTGGAGCTTCCTAATCAAGAGGTGTATGAAATTCGCCGAGGTGATACAATGTGGGCAATTGCTGACCGATTTATTCGACAATCGGAGCAGGAGCATATTCGGAGGCTCGCGGATCTCCGCGAGCGCGTCCAGCAGGGAGAACAGCCCACTGAAGAGTTGCGAGTTCTCCTGGAGGAATCATATGTGGAGACTACGAGGAGGAGCGCCGGCGAGTTACTATCTGAGATTGGGGTCGAGTAGTCATGAAATATGTACTGTTCGACGGGAACCCGGAAAAGCAGCGCACGATACGATATATTCGTGTAATAAGCCACGATTACTGACAATTAGGGGGAATTATGTCTGATTTGTCACGCAGTCCAAACGTATTTCATCCAGAACGACCTTCAGCGGTAGGGTCTCGCAACAGTCTCGCCCAAGATGGTCGCGACCAGAAAACGGAATACGATCAGCTGATCAACGAGGAAGCGGATAAGATCCTTGAGACGATCCAAACCAAGCTTCCCGAAGAAGTTCTTCAGCGCCTCGATGTTATGGGTGGGTTGAAGGAGAAGTTATACAACTACTTCAACCAGAACTACCAGAACATGTTCAACCGGTACATCACCACCACGGAAGACGAGATGGTGAAGAAGATCCGGAACTTCATCGACAAAGAAGAGAACAAGGCGCTCGCGCGGTATACGCCGAAAGAGATCGCGGAGATGCTGGACCAGATCGCCGGCGCGGATAAGTTCAATACCGGCGAGATCGAGAAATCGATCGTAAACATGTACGGTCACCTGCAGGGTCATATCCAACGCGGTATGAACGACCTGGAGAACGAGACCAACTCCCTGCTGCGACAAAAGACGGATGTCGGTGCATTTATTCGCGGCGAGAACGCCTATTCCGTGGTGAAGTGTGCGTTCAAAGACAATGCGCATAAACCCAAGACGGTGACGGACGTCAAGCTTTCCGTGAACATTCTCGATAGTGAACTGATCAGTCCGATTTTCCAGTATCAGGCCACGGTTGAGTACCTCATCAAAGACCAGATCGCCCGGACGATCACCTCGCTGATTGACCAAGAGGTGGAGAAGTACCAGGACGAACTCATCGATGAAGGGAAGGAAGAGCTCGGTGACACGGAGATTATCTTCGAGAAGATGAAGCGCGTCACCAACTACACCGATGACGATGTAGAAGATGAAACCTCCAAGCGGTACACCTTCCTCGCGAAGGACCTCATGCAGAAAATTGAAGGTCTGCGGGCGGAGATCGACCCGGCGGAGTTTGATCCGCTCAACATCCGCGAGAATCTCAAGAAGATTATCGACATGGAGAACATCCGGAACCGCGGATTCAACACGGCGATCAATTCACTCACTTCGATTCTCGATACCTCGAAGATGGGGTATCAGTACGTGGAGAACCTGAAAAACGCCCGTGAGCTCATCGTACGAGAGTACGAAGACAGCGAGCAGGATCGTCTGCCCGATGAGCGCTATCAGATGCGGCTCAAGTACTACGACGCGGAGCAGCTCAAGAAAGAGCAGGACGCCTATGATATGCAACTCGAAGCGTTCCGTATCGAGATTCAGCGCCTCTATGATTTGGTCGAGGTTGTATACGCCAGCGGCAAGTCCGGCATGCGTGTTAACGATTTCGAGGACCTCGCTGCCAAGTTCAACAAGAAGATCAAGAAGCGACGTGAAGTTGAGACGTTTGCCGAGTCCGGTGATCCGCTGGTCCAGGAAATGAAGCGAACCTGGAATGAGATTACCAATTTCAAGGCGGATTCCACCGATGTGGAACAGCTCAACCAGACGTATCTTCACGAGAAGACGCTCTTTCGTAAAATGCTCAACGCGATCACTAAGAAGATTGAGCAAGTCTACGGATTTCAGAACCCCAAAGAGCGCGTGGTCTTGGATCAGCGGGTGCAGTTTCTGAAGAGCCAGTTTGAGAGCTTTGAATACATGATCAACCCCTATCACATTCAGTCGGGATTGTTGCTTGACGTGGATATCACGAGTATCAAGCGCAAGAAGTACACGCTGAATAGTATGGCCAACGTGTTGAACGAGTTTCTCCACGGTGTCTCCAAGGGCTTCCAGGACGCAGCGTTCGCCGCCTTTAAGCGACGGCGGTCTACGGTTCGCGAGGATATCGGCATGAACTTCGAGACGGTCCAGGATGGTGGTGCGGCAAGCGGAGGCGATTCCGGCGCCGACTTTGTCGCTGCCAATGAAGGAGGCGGTTCACCCAAGGTCAAAGGCCAAGCGGATGTGTCGCCCAAGCAGGGCAATATCGATGACGACGAGCTTCAGGAACTCTGACCATTATGGTTGGTAACCTGGATATTCTGTCCCGCAGAAGCGGCTTCAACGCCGCTCTGCGGCACTTCAAGCGCGTTACCGGGTTTATTGGGCCCATCACCAAGGGGGCCAATCTGGCCGATCTCCTATCCGAAGCGATTGAGAACGGAGAGATGGAACGGTCTCAGATGGCGCCCGCGGTGAGTGCGCTGCTAGTGGACAAGTTTGGATATCACTACCGGTCCACCAACGCTCCCCGGACGATCGAGGATGCCGGTGTGATAGCGGCGCGCATGGCGGAGTGGAGCGCGATTCAGATCGTGGTCACCTACGAGCACCCGCAGGCGGGCCTCTTCGTTATCAATCCCAAGAAGGAGGCGTCCTGGGAAGGGGCGCTTCCCGTGCTCCGGGATGAGTTGGTGGTGGTATACGTCCAACATCTGGAGAAAGGGGCCTCCACCGACGTACTGAAGCAGGCGCTAACCGACGCGTACCGCTTGATCAACGGCGAAGACGTCAAGACGAAGAAGGCGTATGTCTCGGACCGCGCTCCGGCACCGCAGGCACCTCGGGCGGCACAAACCGCGGGTTCGCCGCCCCCCGCCGGTGGTGCGTCCGGTGGAAAGCGGCGGATGACGCCGCGTTATTCGGTGGTGGTTACCAATGAGCTGTTTCACAACGGAAACGTCGAGGCATGGAAGCGCATCATTGCCAGCTATCGGCAGAAGTATCCGTCGCTGGATGTGCTGATCTGGTATGACAATGAACGCATTAACGACATCAACGCCTTGTTTAAATGGGGCAAAGTGAAACACGGCACCCCGATCCTGGTTAGTGTTGTGGGTGACAACATGAAAGATGTCTCTAAACTGCAGCGATACCTCTTCGAGGGGGCCAGTCCGCGCTTTGAGATGTTTCTCAAAGGTGGGATTGATCAGCCGCTGGACTTGTTTTGATCGGAAGGAGCCTTCGACATGAGTGATATCGTCCTTTTTGGTGATCGGGAACGCATGCCCGATCAAAAAGCCCTTGATCTGGTGGGAAGCCGGGGTGCGCGCGCCGTATCTTTGGCCGACCTCGATGTACCGGTCTGTCCGGGGTTCGTCGTGTCCAGTCCGGCGCTTACTCATTTCCCTGACAACACCACCTCGGCGTGGGCAATTCTCAAGGATCCGGTGGAAACCGTTGAGTCGCGGATGAGTCGGCGATTCGGCGGCTCGGAGCAGGTACTCCTGCTCAAAGCTGCGGAAAGCCCGATGCTCAACGTGCGCAGCGCGTTACCGTCGGTCCACCATGTGGGGCTGTGTGAGTCCACCCTCGAGGGCTTCGCCGCTTCCGCCGGTGAGACGTTTGCCTACAAGGAATACGGGTTTCTCATCTCGAGCATCCTTAAGTTGGAGCTGGTAACTTGTGAGGATCAGGAGCGACGCACGGCGCTGCAAACGTTCCGCGAGGAATTGATTGCGGCTAAGCGCAAATCCTCCATCGTAAAGGTAATTGACCAGTACCGCGAGCTGCTTCCCGCGGAGTTCTTCACCGAGCCGTACTTTCAGCTCAGTTATGTGCTTCGCCTCTTTCGGGCCGCCTTTACCACGAGTCCCACCAGCGAGGATAGCGCGGTTCTCGTGCAAGCTATGGTCTACGGAAACTTCGATGATGAAAGCAGTGCCGGGTACTTCTACTCGCACAACATCATTTCCGGAGCGGACGAGCTGCAAGGGGAGTTCTTCCCAAAAGCGTTTGACGAGAACGAAAAGAAAGGGAAGGCCCTGGACAAGCTCTCGGAGGACCATTTCCAGCAACTCAGTACGATCTCCCGCAAATTGGAGGACCACTTCCGGGAAATCCGATTCGTCCGATTTACGATCGAGAGCGGCGTGTTGTGGCTCGTCGATCAGGCATCGGTACCAAACAAGTCGGCTCAGGCGGAGATCAAGACGCTCCTAGACCTCATGCGTCGTGACGTGGTGAGTGACCGATACGTGATCCAAACGATCAAGCCCGGGCGCCTTTCAGAGATCCTTCATCCGACGCTGGACAAGGCCTCGGTGAAGGGTGTCCCCACTATGAAAGGCGGTATCGCCGGGTCCGTGGGGGCGGCGATCGGCCGAGTGTATTTCTCTACCGACCGCCTCATTGCGGCGGTTCGGGAGGCGCAGATCGCCGGTACCGATACGAATGCCATTTTGGCGATGCCCTCGACCTTTGCGGGAGACGTTAAGGCGATTGAGGTGGCCCAGGGGGTGCTGTCGTCTGAGGGGGGCTACGCGTCCCATGCGCCGGTGGTTGCCCGCAGTTTGGGGAAGGTTGCGCTGGTGCGGTCCGATATTACGTTCCGCAGCAAGTCGATGGTAATCGACGGCAACGAGATCAAAGAGGGCGACTATCTCACGATGGATGTTCCCTATTACGAGGACCCCGTCATGTACGTGGGGCGCGGAGATCTCACCAAGCCGACTCCGGAGGACTCCGGATTGCTGGAACTCTTGGATGTCATCCAGCCACATCTGACCGGCATGGACGTTCACGCCAACGCTGACCAGCCGCGGGACGCGGAGCTGGCGCGCATGTTTAAGGCGCAGGGCATCGGATTGTGCCGCACGGAACACATGTTCTTTGATGAGTCGCGGATTAATCGATTCCGGTATCTCATTTTGGCAAACTCCGATGAACTTCGCTCCAAGGCGTTGGAAGACTTGCGAGTGGATCAGACCAAGGACTTCTACGATCTGTTCAAGATTATGGAAGGGCTGCCGGTGACGATCAGATTGCTGGACGCCCCACTACACGAGTTTCTCCCGCAGACCAAAGACGCGATGCAGGCGTTTGTAAAACAGGCGCAAGCGGACAAAACTGGTTTCACCAAGGCCTCAATTGAGTCCAGCGCTCGTCTTCTTCAGGAGTTTAACCCGATGCTGGGGCACCGGGGAGTACGAATCGCCATCTCCTACCCGGAGATCTACCGCATGCAACTGCGAGCGATCTTTGATGCGGCGTACAAGCTCAAGAAAGAAGGTGTCGACGTTAAGCCGGAGATCATGATTCCGCTGGTGATGACGCCCAATGAGCTGAAGGTAATTCGCAATGGCAAGCGGATTGAGGGGAAACACATTCTCGGTATTCGTGATATCGAGGACGAGATCCGGGAGCAACACAAGACCGATCCAATCGAGTACGCGGTGGGAACGATGATCGAGCTGCCGGCGGCGGCGTTGAATGGGGGCGAAATCTCCCGGTACGCTGATTTCTTCTCCTTTGGAACCAACGATCTGACGCAGACCACCTACGGAATTTCTCGGGACGACTTCAACAACTTCTTCTCCGATTACAACGAGTTTGACCTGTTGCCGAGCAATCCGTTCAAGGTGCTGCAGCAGCAGGTGCGAGAGCTGATTCTCACCGCGTCCATGCGGGGGCGGATGGTCCGACCGGACTTGAAGTTGGGCTTGTGCGGAGAGCACGGTGCGGAGCCGGAGAACGTGGAGTTCTTTCGCGATGCGGGGCTCAACTATACGTCGGTTTCACCATACGGTATTCCGATCGCTAAGTTGGCCATCGCGCAGATGAATTTGAAAGACGCCGCTACAGGGTAACCTGAGTGCGGGCCGGGGCCGGGCAATGCCCGGCCCGATTCGGGCCGCCGGGGCCCGGGACCGCTCACCCTTCGTCAATGACCTGGCACAGCCGACCAAACGCCTCCAGTAGATAGTATTTGATCAGCGTCTCCGCGGTATACCGAGAACGGGGGTACTGCGCCATCAGCAGCATCAGGGAGCGTTCCGACAACGAGCGCGATGATGAAGACGAACCATCCTTTGAGAACTCGTCAAACAGGCGGGTTTTGATCGCGGTATCTAACATTTCCGCCCCCTGCCGATACAACCGATACGCCTTGCGTTCATCACCGGTGGGCACGTGGTGCTCCTGCGCCTTGATGAGCATGTTCTCGTAGAACGCCGCGGCGAAGCGGTGCACCACCTCAACCTGCTCATACTGAACGGAACTGCCCGGCCACTGGAGGAGCTCCTGAAGGCCCGCCACCACTTTGTGAAGTCGCCGTAAGGTATTGCGATAGCGGTATCTGAGGCTTCCCTCCGTGCGCAAGTGAACGTTGTCGAGACCAAAGGAGTAATAGGCGTACAGCTGGTCCAAGAGAAGATCAAACTCGCCGGCCAAGCGCAGTTGAAGCGAAACGCTATACCCTACCGATGGACCCTGCTCACCGGCGGGGGCGGTATACTCCGGTTCCTCCGCCTTCCGGGGACCGGTGTCAGTTTGGGTGGCCGTGGCCGTGCCTGGATTGGGCGGGCAGGCGCGGAGGTAATCCGACGCTGCCTCATAGGCTTGGGTAAGTTGGACCGTCTTCCGGTGTGACCACTCCGAGCGATCAAGATTGCGGTCTGGGTGATACAATTTCAGCAACCGCCGGAACGAGACGCTCACGTCCTCCAAGGTTGCACCAGCAGGAAGCTCTAATATTTGAAAAGCTGCCCCAATGTCCATCCCGATCATAATACGTCACGATTCGGTGTTAAACAATGCGTGTCCTGGCGACGTTCGTTTGCACAACACGCGTCCCCGCAGTACCATAGGAACATCTGCTATTAGGGAGGATGCATGGCACACGCAAAAGAGTTGTTTCCGGCGTATCAGAGCGGCGAGTTACCAAAAAAGAACGGATACATTGTGAGCACGTTCTATCACGCGTCCTCAAGTTATACGCGTTATGAGCTCATCTCCTTTGATAACGTGAAAGATATCTATATGAGTGACGAGGGGCTGACGTTTCAAGCGGAAGGTCGGAAGATCTATGTCTTGGTGGAGCCCGCGGGGTGGCCCAACAGCCATACCGAACCGGCGTACCGTCCCGATTCCGAGCGCATTCCGTACCGGTACAAAGAGCTCATAACCCACACGACAAAGCGTCAGGACCGGGTGTTTGTCGGTCGGGAGCCGGTCGTAAGCTACGGTAACTTCACGGTGTTAAAGCCGGTTGGCCAGAACGTGGCATATGTCTTTTATCCCGAGGAAGATGTTCGCACGAATCTCATGGAGTATTTCCGTCTCTCGCTCTGGAAGCAGGCCCGCGTGCCGCAGAGTGATGCGCGGGAGGTGATGAAGATCATTGACCAAGTGTTTGAGAAGATCATTCTCAGCGACCAAGAGTTTCACTAAGACTGCACTATGCCGGGGTACGGATGTACTGGTGCATGGGAACATCCACCTAATCTTGCAGAAGTTTGTGGATAGACCAGAATTTGTCCTCGTGATTCAGAAATGCCTGCGTCACGTGGGGATCGAAGTGCCCACCGTATTCTTTCGTGATAATCTCCCGGCACCGTTCCCGGCTAAACGCCTCTTTATAGACCCGTTCGCTACTGAGCGCATCGAATACGTCCGCCAGCGCCACGATTCGTGCGGTGAACGGGATGTCCGCCCCAGCCAGTCCATCGGGGTAGCCCGTCCCGTCGTATCGTTCATGGTGTGAGCGAGTCACATCTCGCGCCACCCGGAGCACCTCCGAGCCCAACTCCTGATATGCCTCATCAAGGATATCGGCGCCCACCGTGGTGTGCGTTTGCATGAGCTTGAACTCAGCTTCAGTGAGCGCTCCCGGCTTCTTGAGTATTTCGTCCGGAATGGCAACCTTACCGATGTCGTGCAGGGCCGCTACCGAAATCGTTGTATTTAGGATTCGGCGATTGAGTTGGGGGTGGTCGTTGGCGAGGAGTATTTCTCCTAAGATCTCCGTGTATTTCTGAACCCGCTCAATATGAAATCCGGTTTCCGGACTGCGGTAGTCGGTGAGTTTCGCCATGAGTGTAATGATGCGATCCTGGGAAAGGATGCGAATCTTGCGTTCTGCGGAAGAGAGGCGCACGGTGAGCTCATCGGGATGAAACGGCTTCACGAGATAATCGTCCGCCCCGAGAGAAAGCGCCTCCACCACCGTGTCCTTTCGCTCGATGGAGCTCAGCACCATAATATGGACGTTCTCGTTTCCAACTTCGCGGATGCGGCGGATGAGTTGGAGGCCGTCCATCTCCGGCATTTCTATGTCGGTAATCACGATGCGCGGCTGGTGCGAGAGAAATAACTCCAGCGCCTCCCGCCCATTGGTGGCAGCGATAATGGGATAGTCCAGAGTGCTGAGATGACGAGACAGTATTTTGCGTTGGACCCCTGAGTCTTCAGCTATCAGTACGTGGTTTGAACCGTGTGCCATATTTGAACATGTATAGTACTGCGATGCGGCCCGGCTGTACAGATTGGCTCGTTTTCCGTACCGTTATCGGGAGATGAATATCGCCGTGGTTGATGATGAGAGGTGGCCGGCGGAGGACTTGGCCCGCTTTGTTGAATCTCTAGGACATGCAGCACATGTGTTTCATTCCGGTGCCGCCGCGTTGGAAGGCCTGAAGACGGAATCTCTAGACCTCGTAATTAGCGATGTGACGATGCCGGGGATGTCCGGAATCGCCCTCGTACAGCACGCATTCGATCTGAGGATTCCGGTACAGTTCGTGTTAATTTCGGGAGTAGAGGAAGTAGCCCAGTCGATTAACGCGATGGAGCTGGGAGTCCTGGACTTTCTTACGAAACCCATCGATATCCGACAGCTTGCGGACATCATTCAGGAGTACGATCAGGGTCGTCGTAATGAGACGTTCGCGATTTCGGAAACCGGTGAGGCCGGACTGTTTTCCCAGCCGATGCGCAATCTCTACCGCAAACTGCGCAAGCTCCAGGATTTTCCGCAGATTCCGGTGCTCATTCAAGGGGAGACGGGCACTGGAAAAGAGGTGCTCGCGCGGTACCTGCACCACCAAAATGAGCACGTCACCGGCGCATTTATCGCGCTTAACTGTTCGGCCCTCACCAAGGAGCTCTTTGAAGCGGAGTTGTTTGGGTATGAAGGCGGCGCATTCACCGGTGCCGAGCGCGGAGGCAAACCGGGAAAAATTTCCCTGGCCGCGGGGGGGACGCTGTTTCTTGATGAGATTACGGAGCTCACACCTGACCTTCAGGCAAAGTTGCTCAGAGTAATCCAAGAACGGACGTACTTCCCGGTGGGAGGGACGACGGAGCTCACCGTAGATACGCGGTTCGTGTGCGCCACCAACGAGAACATGGAAGAACTGGTGCGGCAAAAAGCGTTTCGGGAGGACTTATATTACCGATTGAATGTGTGTCGGGCAACGATTCCTCCCTTGCGGGAGCGCATCGAGGAGATTGGGCCGCTGGTGTGGATGTTTCTCCGGACGTTTGCCGAAGAGTTTGACCACGAGTTTGTCACGGTCCGTCCCGAGGCGCTCAATCTGCTCGAGCAGTACCCGTGGCCCGGGAACATCCGAGAGATGCGAAACGTGCTCACGAATATTGCGATCTTTGAAGAAGGGCGCGAGCTCACCGCCGGGCACGTGCAGCGACACCTCTCCGTTTCTCATACCGCTCCACTCCATCGCCAATCTCAGAACTCTCCGTCCGACCGTAAGGTGAGGCTTCCAGTCTCCGAGGCGTTCGTGCTGCCGGACGCCCCCTTTGATCTTGAAGCGTTTACCCGGCGGATAGTGGCCGCCGCCATGGAAAGATTTCAGGGCAACAAAACGCAGGCGGCGGCATATCTCGGACTCACACGGACGCAGCTGTACGGTCGCTACCGGGATGTCACCGATCCCACGGATACCTCAAGCTAGTGTGTCATAATCTACACACCGGGATGTGGGCGCTGTAGATTTTTCCACACCGAGCGCCGTCCACGATAGCCGTTCCCGGCTGTGTGTGGTGCGTCCGCCCCGGGTTCGGATCGGAACCGGGCTATTATCTCTAATTATATTAAAATTATGCAGATAATCATGCTTGGCACGCGGTTTGCTATTCATAGACTGGATGTATGTATGAGAATTCTATTGGTTGACGACGAAGCTTTGCCGCTGCAAGACATGAAAATGGCCCTGGAACCCACCGGCTTTCAGATCGAATCGACTACCAAACCGCGCGAGGCGATCGAGTGGTACCGGCGAGAACGCTATGACGCGGTCGTGAGTGATGTTCGCATGCCGGAGATTGACGGTATGACGCTTCTTAGAACGATTCGTGAGTTCGATCCCTCCGCCCGGGTGATTATCGTGACCGCCTACGGCGATTTGGAAACGGCGAAGGAGGCGATCAACAATCGAGCGTATGCGTTCTTCGGTAAGCCGGTGTCGTTTCCCGAGTTGATTCAGACGCTCAAAGATATCGAAGCCGAAGAGCAGGATGGGGCTACTCCGGATGTTCAGCGGCTTCGGTCGGAGAATAGACGGCTTAAAGAGGTCTATCAGGACCTCTTGAACGAGGTGAAATCCCTGCGCGATGAGAACGGTTCCGACACATCCGGAGACACGTAATGGATCAAGAAACTCAGGACCTCATTCAGTCGTTCGTGGAAGAAGGCAATGAGCTGATTGAGGATGCCGAACATCATATCGAGACCCTCGGGAGTAGTGCGGACAGTGAGGTGGTTCACACCGTGTTTCGATTGTTTCACTCGCTGAAAGGATCCGCGGGGTATCTCAATTTTGCCAATATCCAAGCGGTAACTCATGAAGCGGAGGCGCTGCTCACGATTTTTCAGAAGGGCGAGGCGGAGCTCACCCCGCGCCATAGCGAGCTCTTGATCGAGGTGATCGATTTTCTGCGGCAACTCATTGATGCGGTGGACCGTCATCTGAGCGACGGCGAACTCAGTGAGGATACGGCCCCCGTGGTGCGCCGGATTCAAGATATGGCGCGTGACCTGATGAATCCCGTGGATGGTCCGGATGCGGCGCTCCCTGATATGCCGCTTCCTGCGGACGATACACCAACCACTGCCGACGGGGATGCGTCGGAGGCCGACGTGGACGCAAAATTCGCCGACCAGGTGCGGGAGATGTTTGCCTCGGAAGCGCCGGATGGGCTGGACCGGGCCGACCAGCATATGCAGCAGATCGCTCCTGGAACGGAGTGCGCCGATGCGATAAACGGGCTCGCGCGGGAAATCCATAGCCTCAAAGGAAACGCCGGGGTCCTGGGATACGACCAGATTGTGGAACGCAGTGATGAGCTGGAAACGATTGTTCGTCGGATGGCGGACGGCTCCGTCGGAATCACCGCGCCCACCATAGAGATGATCCAGGAGGACTTGGACGCACTCCGCGCTATGGTAGACGAGGTGGCGGGGACCGGCATAGATCTGGCGCTTCCGGAGACGGGTCCGGAGGACGATCCGGAGGATGTGGAACAATCTGCCATGGCGGAGGCGCAGAACGGCGGCGCCCCCGGCGATGGTGACGCGTCCGGCCCTGCTGATTCCGCCGGCGGTACCGGCACCGGTGTCGGTGGGGATGCCGGTGTCGGTGAGCGTGGTGGCAGTGCCGGGGCTACCGGGAGTGTCGGTTCCACCGGGAGTGCTCGTTCCACCAACGGTTCCGCCGCCTCCGGGCAGAGTAGTGGCTCGGTGCGGGTGCCCACGGAGCGTCTCGATCGCCTCTTTGAGTTGGTAGGCGAACTCATCACCGCCGAATCGATGGTTTTAGATAGCCCCGACTTGGCGGACGTGCACGTGCCGATCTTCCGAAAGCGCGGTAACAATCTCATGAAGCTCACCCGCGAGCTTCACGAGGTTGCGCTGGAAGTGCGAATGATCCCGCTGCAGGGCACGTTTCAGAAGATGAAGCGCCTCGCTCGGGACGTGGCGCGGCGGGTAGAAAAATCGGTGGAGCTTACCATTGACGGCGGTGACACCGAGATGGACAAGACCGTTATCGAAAAGATCGCGGATCCCCTGGTCCACATTATTCGCAACGCCATTGATCACGGCCTGGAACCCCCGGAAGAGCGTGTTGCCGCCGGCAAGGAGGAGGTCGGCACTGTCGCCCTCTCGGCGGGATACCAGGGCAAAGAGATCGCGATTACCGTCTCCGACGATGGGCGGGGACTGGACCGCGATGCGCTCTTGGCCAAGGCCGTGGAGCGAGGGCTCATTGCGGACACTACCACCGCGCGATCGGATCGTGAAGTATATGATCTGGTGTTTGAACCAGGATTCTCCACGCGCACTGCCGTGACCGACGTGTCCGGACGGGGCGTGGGGATGGACGTGGTTCGTAGCAACATCGAGAGCGTCCGAGGGCGAATCACGATCGATTCGCACGCCGGTCGGGGCACCACCTTCTCCATGTATATTCCCATCACACTGGCGATCATTGATACCGTTACGGTGATCATCGAGGGGCAGGCGTATTCGATCGACCTCACCGACGTTCAGGAGTTTGTGCAACTCGACACGGTCCCCATCGAACATACTGTCGATGGCCGAACGCTGCTCAAACTTCGCGACCGTCTCGTGCCGTTGATCGATCTTCACCGCTATCTGCCGCGAATAGGAGATCAGATGGAAGCGGAGGAACACGGTGAAAATGCGTACGACGTGGAGGAGGGAACTCAGACGGTCCGCACCGGCGTGATTCTCAGCGACGGCGACCATGAATTCTGTATTGCCGCGCACGAAATCATTGGAACGCAACAGACGGTGGTGAAATCACTGCCGGAGTATACCGGCGTTGTACCGGGTCTCGCAGGCATGTCAATTATGTCAAATGGAAAAGTAACTTTTATTCTGGATGCGCGGGTTTTGGCGCACCAGGTCTTCGCGCAGAAACGCGCGAGAGGAGCACAAGAATGAGAATGACATTGGGTATCAAACTGGCCGGCGCGTTCCTGACCATGGCGTTACTGGCCCTCGGTCTCGGTGGCGTAGGATACTGGTTTGGAACGGTCCTGGGCGGCACGATAGATGATATGTACCGTGAAGACGTCCGCGGAATCGACCGCGCGGCGGACATCTCCGCCGCCGCCGGAGACCATTATCGGGGAGTTTTGGAATATGCGCTGGCTCAAACGGAAGGGGACGCTTCGGCGTCTGCGGCGGCGGTTCAGGATGCAGAAACGCAGTTTCGGGAACGAATGAGTGACTACACCTCCGCTGAACTCACCGACATCGAATCTCAGTTGCTGGAAGATCTGGAGGACGCCTGGACGAGCTACCAAGAGGAAGCTCAGACGATCGTGGCTGAGACGGGAGCCGGTACGTTGGATGCGCAGACGGCAACCGAGATAACTGCGCAGCTCCGGCCAGCGTTTGAACCGGTGGTTGATATCGCCGCGGAGGTGGTGCAGACCAATCGGGAGACCGCAGCCGGAGACCATGAAGAGGCTGCTTCGCTCGCGGACTCAGCTCGGCAGGTGCTCCTGTGGCTGGTGATTGCGGCAGTAGTAGTAGCGGTCGTCCTGGGATTCTGGCTGACGATTTCCATTATCAAACCGATCAAGCGAATTGGGCGACGGGCGGCGCAGATCGCCGAAGGTGACATTCACCAGGACCTCATGAAGGAGACTCGGACGGATGAAATCGGCCAACTCTCCGGAGCCTTTGACCGGATGATCGATTCTCTCAGTCGTAAAACGGAGGATCTTGAGCGTATCGCTACGGGTGATCTGAACTTCAGAGTCGAGGTGTCGTCAGATAAGGACATCTTTGGTCAGGCGCTGGTCAAGATGCGCACCCAATTGAACGACGTGCTTACCCGGGTGAGCGAAACGGTTGAACAGGTTTCGGCCGGAGCGGATGAGGTGAGTTCTGCCAGTCAGACGCTTTCAGAAGGCGCCACGGAGCAGGCCAGTTCCGTGGAAGAGATCACCTCCTCCATGGTGGAGCTCTCCAGCCAGGCGCAACAGAACACTACCAACGCCTCCGGGGCTAACACGCTTGCCCAACAGGCGCGGCAGCAAGCCGAACAGGGCGACGGCCAGATGGAAAAGCTCGTGGAGCATATGCGAAGCATCGATGCTTCCAGTGAGGAGATCAAGAAGATCATTACCGTCATCGATGACATCGCCTTCCAGATCAATCTGCTTGCTCTCAACGCCAATGTAGAGGCAGCCCGAGCGGGGCAGCACGGGCGAGGATTTGCGGTGGTAGCCGATGAGGTGCGTAACTTGGCGGTTCGTAGTGCTGCCTCAGTGAAAGAAACGAGCGAGAAGATTGAAGAATCGATCTCGACGATCCAAACGGGAAATCAGATCGCAGATGAGACGGCGCGTCAGTTCCGGGAGATCGTTGACGGGGTATCTAAAGTGGCCCACCTCATGGAGGAGATCACCGCGGCCAGCGAGGAGCAATCTTCCGGGTTGGAACAGATTAACCACGCCGTGGAGCAGATTGACCAGGTTACCCAGAGCAACACCGCCAGCGCAGAAGAGACGGCGTCCGCGTCGGAGGAGTTGAGCGCCCAAGCCAAGTCGCTCCATGGTCAAACTGAGCACTTCACGCTGGATCGCACCCCACGAGCCGCCGCTGCGGGCTCTGCAGCGACCGACGGAGGCGTCTCTATGGACGGCATGGAACTGACGCCGGAAATGGTGGCGTATCTCAAGCAGCAATTGGCACAGCGGTCCGGTAATTCGGGGCACTCGGCCCGCGGAAACGGAAACGGAGACGGAACTGGGAAGGGTAGCAGCCGTCCCTCGGCGAATACGCCGGCTCAGGTGACGGCAGGGCGCTCCGAGGCCACCGATGAATCTTCGGACGGGCAGCCGCAAAAGGGAATTACGCTCTCGCTGGAGGACGACGATTTCGATGAATTCTGAGACGAACACTGAAATGCAAGAAACCACCTACGAAGAAGAGGACATGACCCGGGATCGCTACCTGTGCTTCACCCTGGAGGATCAATCCTTTGCGGTGCCGATTACGGTTGTTCGAGAGATTGTGGAGATGCAGGAGATCACGCCCGTTCCGCACATGCCGGAGTATCTGAGGGGTGTGGTCAACCTGCGGGGGCAGATCATCCCGATTATCGATCTCCGGTTGCGGTTAGGGATGGACTATCGTGAATACGATCGTCGCACGTGCATTGTGATTGTGGCATACGAGGGCAAACAGATTGGACTTGTAGTGGACCGCATGGATGAGGTGGTTCACTTTGATGAAAATCACCGCGAGCCGGCGCCGGATTACCGCGATGACCATGGTATGCACCAGTTCATTGGGGGCGTGGGCCGGCGCGATGATCAGGTGGTCATGCTTCTGGAAACGGATACGATTCTGGCCCGCTCGCAGGTGACCGTGGGGAGCGATGGCTGAATCCGGAGTTCTCACGCGCGCCGATTTTCGGCGAATCTCCGACATGCTTCGCACGCGGGTCGGCATAAGTCTCAGTGACAAGAAGCGAGGGCTGCTGACCGCGCGTCTCGGGTCCATGATGCGAACCCTGGGATACCAAACCTACGGAGAGCTCGCGGACCAGCTTGAGAACGATCCCGATGGCCCGCTCTTTGTCGAGTTGGTGAACCGACTGTCCACCAACCACACCTATTTCGACCGCGAGACGCTTCATTTTACCTTTGTTGCGGAGGACCTCGTGCCTCAATGGGAGCACGAGCTGGCACACGGGAGTCGTGACCGAGTTCGCATCTGGTCTGCGGCGGCCTCGAGTGGAGAAGAGCCCTACAATATTGCGATGACCATCGCAGAACAAAGTGAACCGGTCCGAGCGGTGACGAGAATTTTGGGTACTGATATCGCCGCATCCGCGCTGGAAAAAGCGGATAAAGGGGTGTATACCGAAAAAGAACTGGCAAAGTTGGCGCGGACGCGGCGGGCTGCCTATTTTGAGCAGACCGCCACCGGAGGACGGATCACGCAGACGATGAGAGATATGGTAGTATTTCGACGGCTCAACCTGGTGCGGGATTCGTATCCGTTTCGTAACCGGTTTGACCTCATCTTCTGTCGCAACGTGCTCATCTACTTCGATGAAGACCTGCAACGAAATGTGGTGAACGCGATGCTCAACTACCTCACGATGGGGGGGCACTTTATCGTCGGACACTCCGAAACACTGGATCGGAACACCCTTGGGTTGCAGTACCGCCGTCCTGGTGTCTATCAACGAGTCGACGGTACACAGGGGGACACACCATGACGCTCTTTCTACTGGGCGCGCTTGCCGGTGGTGCGGCGGCCGTAACCGCTACGACAATTGTGCGACGCGCTGGAGCAGCTCGCCGAGGAGCGCGGGGTGATGACGGAGCGGAAGAACCGCTCGCTCCGCCCGGTGGGGCCGCTGCAGTGGCTGAACCAGCTCAACCGGAGGGCCCCGTCCTGGATCAACATGGTACCCACCACGACGGTGAGCGGGAAAACGGTTCCGAGGAGTTCTCCGACGCGACCGTCCCGCGTAATGAGAGCCTAAGTTCATACCGGGAGCAACTGGCCGACTGGTACTGGTCGATGCCCTACGTGCGGAAACTCTTGAGCTTAGTGACCGAAAAGACCGAGGCGGCCGCCATGGGTCTGATTGAGAAATATCAAGAGGTACATAGCCTCGCCTCGTCCGCGGGCGAGGAGGCGCGTAGCGCTCGATCCACCCTCAATGAGGCCGGCGACGGGCGAGGGGTAGACGCACTCATCAACGCGACGCGAGAGCGGATTGCCAGTGAACGGGAGCGGTCCGCAGAGTTGGCGCGTCTCGGGGAGCGAACCAAGGAGCAAACGCGGGAGAGCGATGAGCTCATTCAACGCGTCAACAGTATCGTAGACGAGATCGGCGATATTGCGGACCGAAGCAAGGTTATCTCGATAAATCTGGGAATTGAAGCGGCAAAGATTGGAAAACTTGGGGCGCCCTTCAAGGTAATTGCCGATCAACTTCGGATGCTCAATACCTCCACAGGAGAGGCAAGTCGTCGGGCAGGGGCGCTGATGGAAGACTTTGGGGCGTTTCAGACGCGCCTCGTGGAGGATTGGCAGCAGACAATTCTCGAAAATGTATCGGAGGCCGGCGAGAGTGCCCGAATCACCGAGGAGACGATCGAGTCGTTGGTCTCTGCTATTGAAGAGATGAGAGCGGTGTTTGATCGGCTCATTGAGCGCACGATCGCGTCTGAGGGATCTATGGACGAAATTCTCGCCCATCTCCAGTTTCAGGATATCACGAGGCAACAGGTGGAGAATGTGGATGATATCCTGGTAGACCTGGTGGAACAGACGAAAGAGCGCATGGAGGGTGAAATCGATATGGAGCACGCCGACTCAGAGCTCATCGCGCGGCTGGAAGAGAAACTAAAGCACCGATTCAAGGTATACGACGAAGAGAGCGTATTGGGAGGAAGCCCATGACAGTTTTAAATGTAGACGACTCCACAACGATGCGAAAGATCGTCACGCTGGCGTTACAGAGCAAAGGCCATGCCGTGAACGAGGCGAACAACGGACAAGAAGCTCTCGACTACATTGCACGGGAGGGCGACCCGGATCTTATCGTCCTGGATATCAATATGCCCGTCATGACAGGGATGGAATTTTTAGATTCCTACGACGGAAATAGTTCGATAATTGTGCTCACTACCCAATACCAGGATGATGTGCGCCGCCAGGCCCTTTTAAAAGGGGCTACCGCATTCCTCACAAAGCCGTTCCAGAAAGACGATCTTCTGTCGGTGATGAGCGAAATTGGGCTGGAATGATATCGCCGGTTCCTACTACCGAAACGCGAAAACTCCCGGTGGCGGCGCTCGTACTCGAGGACGATCCGCTATGGGCTCGCCTTATCTCCGAGGTCCTAGGCCAACTTGTCGACGAAGTGCACCATGCAGAAAACGTTCATGAAGGCACGCGGCTGTGGAGAGAGATCAAGCCGGCGGTGATCTTTGTCGATGTGGGACTGGGCCGTGACAACGGGTTAGATTTTGTTGAGCTGGTGAGACGCGAGGATAGAAGCACCCCACTGCTGCTCATAAGTGGTGACAACACGCAGGCAGTTGCGGTGCGGGCGATTAATTTGGGGGTAACCCGTTTTGTACCGAAGCCGGTAACCGCCGATCAGCTGTCAGACATTGTGGAAGAGGTGCTCTCTCGCCAACGGCGCGCGCTGGATCATACCATTCAAGAAGAATACTTCCAGGCACTTCTGGAGTATAATTCCGACATGATTCTTGCCCTCGATCGAGACGGCGAGATTCGGTATGCAACCCCGTCAGTCCGTAAACAGTTAGCCCTTTCTCGTGCGATTGGGAAACGACTCCTCCAGTTCGTGGCGCCGGAAGACCTGCCGCTGTGGGACGAGGCGTGGCGAAGTTCCCTCGCGCATCCCGGGCAGGTGGTGGACATAACCCTGCGCATACGGACTACTGATGATCGCGAGCGCTGGCTTGGCCTGCGTCTGCGGAACTTGCTGGATAATCCCGATGTAGCCGGAGTTGTTCTGAACGGCCGGGATGTTACCGAGGAACGGGATACCCAGGAACGGCTCGAGTCGGCGGAAGAGCGCCTCCAGCGTGAGCTTGCTACGTCTGAGTCGCGCTATCGGGCGCTATTTGATCTGCTCCCGGTGGGCGTGACCGTTGCTGATGACTCAGGACGGATTGTAGATCACAATGCAACCGCGCGGAGAATACTCGAGTTGGATGTAGACGGCGACACCCACGAAGATGGCCGGCCCATCACTCGTCCCGAGACTGCTCGGTTTGACCCATGGGGGAGAGTGATCGCTCCCGAGGATTTGCCGGCGGCCCGCGCACTGCGCCGGGGCGAGACGGTACTGAACGAGGTCGTTGGGTTTCGTACCTCCCGCGGACAGCGCCGTTGGCTGAGTGTGAGTGCCGCGCCTTATGAGCTTCCCCACGGCAAAACCGGCGTGATTGCGGTGTACCCGGAGGTTTCCGATCAAATCGCTCGTCAGGAGGAGCAGTCGATGCTTCTCCGCCGGTTCAACTCCACCTCCGCTCAGCTCCAGGTGGTCAACAGTTGGCTCCGGGAGATCGCCCAGTACCACGACCCGCTGGAGCGGATTCCATCGCTGCTGGACCGATTGCAAGATGTGTCCATGATCCGCGATCTGGCTCTATACACCTATGACTCTGACTCACGCCGTTTTGGGCTTATCGGTGCGCGAGGAGGCAAGCAGTGGCCCACTCCGTTCGGGATCGATCGGTTTCCGGAGGGAACGTTTGAACACCGCCAGTTGCTGGTACCCCTCAATCGTTTAGATGACGAACTGCGCACCGCGATCGAGGACGTCTCAAACCGCGAATGTCTATCCCGAATATTGGTGGTGCCGATCCGCTCACCGGCGGGATTGGATGGGCTCTTTGTGTGTGATTCCGGTGGTGGATATGGGCGGGCGGTCCGTGACCTCGCGGGGGCGCTCGCGGGGACGATCGCGCTCATGATGCAAAAGCACCGGGATGCGCGGGACCGGGAGCGGACCAACGAACTTCAACGCTACAACGAGCAATTCCGCATGCGTGTGGAGCGCCTGGTGGCGATGGGCAGTCTGGCCTCGGCGATCGGCCATGAGATCAATCAGCCACTCCAATCGATAAAGATTCTCGCCGACAGTACGCTGTACTGGGGCGAGGAGGGACAAGATCCCGATCCGAAGATCATGGTTGAGAACCTTCGCCGAATCTCAGAACGGGCCAACTGGGCCGCCCGCATCGTGCGGAGTATGAAAGTTGTGTTCAGCAACCCCAACGAGGTGGAAGCCAGCCGGGTTGACGTGGCGGATGTTATTACGCGGGCGCTGGAGGCGGTGGAAGAGGCCCGCGCAGCGGTCGGGGCAACTGTCAACGTAGACGTGGATCCGCAGGCGGCGCGGGTCCAGTTCTCCGACATTCACCTGAAGCAGGTTTTGGTGAATCTCCTGAAGAACTCCTTTCGGGTGCTCGGGTCTGGATCTGCGACTACGCCCACGGTGGAAATCCGAACGCGCCTAATCGACGGCCATAGTTGCATTGAAGTCGAGGACAATGGTCCCGGCGTATCACCGGAGGTTCGCGAACGGATCTTTGATCCGTTCTATTCAACTGCAGACCGTACGGAAAATATGGGGCTCGGTCTGTACGTGGTTCACACCCTCCTGCGGGCGTTTAACTTCTCCATTCGAGCGGAAGACAGCCGACTCGGGGGCGTCCGGTTTGTGATCGAGGAAGGTGCCGGGTAATTGCGACCGCACATCTCGGTTTGTGATAGCGGGCTCGGTGGTACCTTCTTTGGCTTTCGGCGGCGATGCCGCCGTGTGTCCTAGACGTACCGCTCCATTACACGCATTTGATCAATAAGCTCCTCGTCGGCACCAAACGTCCCCGCGCACTGTACTCCCAACGGAAGTCCCGCCGGACCGACGCCGTGCGGAAGTCCCGCAACGGAAATACTGACCGTGGGCACCCCCGCGTACGTCCACGGAAGATTCATGATTGGGTTGCCGGTTCCATCGATACCGTGCGGTGCTTCTCCCACCGTTGCCGGAGCGATCCACATACGGGCACCGTGTCGTTCCAACGCGTGGTCCAGGCGTCGGCGGATTTCCAATCGCCCCGTGCGGGCGGCCTCGCGCTCCGTGTCGGATACCGCGGCGCCGCGCTCGATGAGCTCCACGGAGCGCTGGTGGTAGCGGTCTCGAAACCGGTCAACCCAGTGAGCATGCACCTCCGCAAAATCTCGCGCGATCATCGCCTGGTGCTGCCGATTGATCTCCTCAATGTCGGTGAAGACCGCCACTCGCTGCACCGCAACGCCAAGGCCGATCAGGCGTTCGATCAGCGCTTCCAAGCCGGCACGACCAAACTCGTCCGCTTGAGCGGTATACGCGTCGTCCGGCACGAGAACGGGGCCGATCGCGTGGCGAAAATCGGGATGTTCCGGTACTGCGCTAATTCCCGCCGCCGGCCGGGCCGGGTGGGGCGAAAGCCCTCGCCAGTCCTGGACCAGTACCCCCGCCGCGAGGGATAGCGTCTCCACGTCCGCGGCGATCGGCCCAATATGGTCCGCATCGGGGGAGAAGGGGATGACTCCGTCCGCGGATATCCGCCCGAAACTGGGCTTGTATCCTGTGACACCACAGAACGACGCCGGGCGGGTAATTGATCCGATCGTTTGGGTTCCCAGGGCAAGGTGGCACATTCCCGCCGCTACCGCGGCGGCGGATCCACTGGAGGAGCCCCCCGGGGTATGCTCCGGGTTCCAAGGATTTCGGGTGGGCCCCGGGGCGAAATATGCGAACTCCGTAGACACAGTTTTGCCGAGGACGATCGCCCCCGCCTCCCGCAGGGCGGAAACGGTTGCCGCCTCTCGTGTGCCCTGAGACGGTACACCGGGCGCATCCGTTTCCTCGAACGCCTCCGCCGGAAGCGACGATCCTCCCCGAGTGGGAAATCCCTCGGCATGAAAAAGATCTTTCACTCCAACCAGTGCGCCGTACAGCGGCGGGCGATGAGCGGGATCCGGCCAGCGCCGCTCGAGATCGGCGGCGGTGGCAAAGATACGCGATTTGCGATCGGCAGCAGATTCGTCGTTTAGGAGGGCGTGGATCTTGCGGTCATGGCCGGCGACGCGCGCTAACAGGCATGACAACTCCTCTTTCAGCGTGGTGTGATTAGCCGCCAGGCGGTCATGCATCGCTACCAGTGATTGCGGGGCGACCCGATCGGACATCATATCACTCCCTGTTCCTGCATCGCCGCAATCTGATCGTCATCGTAGCCCAGCGCCTCAAGCACCGAGTTGGTGTGTTCGCCCAACTCGGGAATCGCGGGTCGCTCGGTGGAGTCCTCCAGGTTGGTCATCTTAATGGGATTTCCGGCAACCTTCACCAGCCCGGCTATTTTGTCCTGAACGGTGGCGATCATGTTGCGGGCCTGAACCTGGCGGCTCTGCATCATCTGCTCGATATTGTTGATACGACTATGGGGAATACCCACCTCCGAGAACAAGCTGGACCACTCGCCCACCGTGCGCCGCGCGAAGAGCGGTTCGAGGATCTTGTTGAGCTCGGTGAGATTCGTCGTGCGATCACGGTTGCCCGCGAAGCGTCCGTCGGAGGCGAGGTCGTTGCGTTCCACCGCTTTGCAGAACGTCTGCCACAGCGTGTCGTTTCCGATGGCGATCACGATCCAGTCGTCCTTGGCCTGGTACGCCTGAAACGGGCTGATCGTGGGGTGCCGGTTACCCAGCGGCTCAGGGCTGACGCCGTCCACTTGGTAGCGGGCGAGGGCGTTCTCCAGGATCGCCACCTGACAATCAAGCATAGCCACATCGACTTTTTGGCCGAGCCCCGTTTCGTGGCGCTGGTTGAGCGCGGCCAGGATACCGATCGTCGCAAAGAGTGCCGCAGAGATGTCCCCGATCGAACACCCCACGCGAGTGGGAGGCTGATCCGGCCAGCCGGTAACGCTCATGAGCCCGCCGGTGGCTTGTGCCAGGATGTCGTACGCCGGTTTCTTGCTGTCCGGTCCGCTGTGGCCGTAACCGGAAGAGGCAGCGTAGATAAGCCGGGGATTGATCTCCTTCAGATCGTCATATCCTAAGCCGAGTTTCTCCATCACTCCTGGACGAAAATTTTCCACCAGGACGTCATACTCAGCCACCAGCTTGCGGAGAATCTGCTTCCCCTCCTCAGTTTTGAGGTTGAGCGTCATGCTCTGCTTTCCGCGGTTGATACTAATGAAATACAGGCTTCTATCGTTCTTGAAGGGGCCAAAGTGGCGAGAATCGTCCCCGACTCCCGGCATTTCTACTTTCAGTACCTCAGCTCCTAGATCAGTCAGGAGCATAGTGGCAAACGGTCCCGCCAAGACGCGGGTTAGATCCAGAACGCGAGTCCCGGTAAGAGGTTTTGATGTCGACATATATCGCTATTGTAGTACGAGACGGCAATTTCCACCATGCAGAATCGGGCGGTTCAGAACAAAAACAGAAAAAGCCGCCCCGAGACGGGACGGCTCCTCCTTTTTGTGGGTGCTCCCCTAGTGCGGTTCCAGGATCGGCA
>JBMCMH010000015.1:0-31280 GCA_048614515.1 Alkalispirochaeta sp.
AGCGTTTTTTTCGCCACTGGCCAGAGTCTACGGGCCGGTGGTTGCTGGCGTCAAGCTGCAATCAGTACAATACAGGGATAGGAGGTCTCATGGACCACACGCACCGCACGCCCCGGCCCATCCTGTGGGGTGGCATCACCGCCGTAAGCGCTGTCTTTTTTATTGCCCTTGCCCTGGTACCAGAGGTAACTGCCCAGGGATCGCAAGGGAACGCGGAAGCGTCGGACGAGGCGCTCGGAATGTTCGAGCAAGTTTACGAGTTTATTCAACGGAGCTACGTTGACGAAGTTGATCCTGATACCCTCATCGAAGGCGCGCTGGAAGGTATGTTTGAGGCGCTGGACGATCCGCACTCCGCCTATTTGGACGCGGAGGAGATGCGAGGACTCTCCGATACGACCAGTGGTGAGTTTGGTGGCGTGGGAATGTACATCAGTAAGCCGGCTCGTGATAACGGACGCGCCCAGTATGTCGAAGTCGTCTCACCCATTGAGGATACCCCGGCGTTTCGTGCCGGCCTCCGCGCTGGAGACCGTATTGTAGAGGTGGAAGGCGAATCCACCGCGGACATGACGGTGGACGATGTGGTTGATCGGCTCCGCGGAGAGCCGGGAACGGAAGTCGCCTTAACGATTCTACGGGGTGAGGAGTTAGAGTTTCCCGTGGCGTTGGAGCGAGCCGTTATTGAAGTTCCCACCGTCAAATCGGCAATGATCGATGATACAACGGCGTTTCTGCGGATCATACAGTTTACCCCGTACACTGAAGAGCGCGTGCAGGAGACGATGGAGTCGTTCCGCGATTCCGGATACGAGTCGCTCATTATCGACCTGCGCTCAAACCCCGGGGGACTACTCAGTGGGGTGGTGGACGTGGCGAGTCTGTTCTTTGACGGAGGCTTGGTGGTTGAGACGCGGGGTCGCGTTGCTCGAGAGAACCAGCGCTATACCGCTTCTTCCGGGAAGGACGTCGATGATGATATTGAGATCGTGGTGCTCATCGATGGAGGATCGGCATCGGCAGCGGAAATCCTCGCCGCAGCGCTAAAAGATCGCGACCGCGCCACGGTAATCGGCCGCACCTCCTACGGAAAAGGTAGTGTCCAACAGGTTCGTCGTATCGGTGAGGCGGGGTTCCGCCTGACCATGGCCCGGTACTTCACTCCCGACGGCACAGACATCGACGAAGTGGGTGTAGAGCCGAATATCGTGGTAGAGCAGGAAGAACTGAGCGATGCTGAGCAGGAGTCGTTTATCAAGATGCAGGAGGAGCTTCGTATCCAGGAGTTTGTGCAGCGTGTAGGAGAGCCTTCCGATCAAGAGTTCTCCGATTTCATCTCCAATCTGGAGGCTGACGGGTTTGAGGTCAATGAACGGTACCTCCGCCGCCTGGTTAGAATAGAAGTTAACCGCACCCTCAATCGCGAGGAAGTCTACGACCTGGAGTACGATCGTATGCTCCAACGGGCGATGGAATTTCTGGAACAGCAGCGGAAGTGAAACAGCTGGTAGTCGCTATGATCCCCGCTCCCGGCAAGGTGGTCGAGCTTACTGACGAGCAGTACCACTATCTGGGGCGGGTCCGCCGAGTAGGCGCGGGTACGGAGATTCCCTGTGTCGATAGCAGCGGCCGGCGGGCGACGACCGTCGTTGTCGCGCGACCTGGAGACCACCGCTCCTTTGCCCTCGAGGTGGTTCGCCACGGTCCACCGGCCGGGGCGGCGGACCCGTCAGGCGCTTCCATCCCGGTGACGCTGTACGTAGCTCTCCTCAAGGGCAAAAAGCTGGATACCGTGGTTCGCCAGGTCACTGAGCTGGGTGTGGACCGCATCGTGCCGGTGATCACCCGGCACTGCGTTAGTCGGCCCGATCCTGCTGATCTTCAGCGAAAGAGTCGTCGCTGGGAGAGTATCGCTCGGGAAGCCACGCAACAGTCGGGTCGACCCACCATCCCCGCCGTCGAGCCGGCGGCGGTTCTGCAGGAGGTGGAGGCCACCGAGCCGCGCGGTCCTTCCGCGCCGGCGTTATCGCTCGTGTTCCACGAAGCCGCAGAGACGGTGCTGTCCATACCGAAAACGGTGGATTCCGGGGAGCCTCCCCGCGAGATTCGGGTTTTGGTGGGACCGGAGGGTGGACTCGCTCCGGAGGAGCTCGAATATCTTTCCGGTATTGGGTGGCATGTGCGGCGGATGCCGGTACCGGTGGTGCGAGCGGAAACCGCCGCCGTGGCAGCCGCTACTCTTGTACAGTCCCTACGGAGTGAATACACTGCCACCGCTTCATAAACAAGGGAACACAGTATGGCGTGCACGCACCGACGATTTTTTGGGGTTCCCCTGGTGGAACAGACACCTGAAGACCTCGCAGACACCTGGGGAGTGGCCCGATCAAAGCTGGGAGCTCTCATCTTTGCGGACCGAATGCTCTTGTGGCGAATCGTTCGCTCCCGGGTAACGCGGCAATATCTATTGGACATTCACGGGCGAGTGATCCCAAACGGTCGTGGAGGGGCGCGGCAGGCGCGCGTCGCCACGGGATGTCGGATTGCGGCGTTTCCCGAGTTTCAAAGTGTGGTACGCATTATGGCGCGCGCGGAGCGCGACGGTGCTACCGTCTATTTGGTGGGGCGATCGCAGGATCAGCTTCAACAGGTGGAGCAGAACGTTCGTGCCACGTTTCCCCAGTTACGCGTGGTGGGGCGCGCGGTGTTCCATGCGTCCAATACCGAGGCCATGACCACCGCGATCCGGAAAGCCGGACCCCGGTTGGTATTTGTCGGATCGGATGCACCGGCCCTCCTCAAATGGATTCGGGAGCATTCCTCGCGGTTTGGGCCGGTACTGATAGTGGTTGCCTTGCGGGCCGCTCAGCGTATGGCGGGTCGCACGGCCGTCCCCCGGAGCGGCGCCTGGGCCGCCGTGTTGGTGCGGCCCCTCATGGTGTTCCCGCTTATCGCCCATCGTCTGTGGATGCGGTATCGTCGGAGTACACCGCGAGCGTGAAGTACTCGTACACCGCGGGAAGCCGCTCGCGGTGGTTGCGCGCAAACATCACTTCAAAGAGCGTACGCCCCGGGGGGATATAGAGCAGCAATCCCAATCCGTCGGTGGCAAATCCGGGCAACACCAGGAGCACTCCCGCTACGATGTATGCCGCCAACCGGGCAAACTGTTTTGGCTGGAAATCCCCCTTCCGACACAACTGGTGCAGAAGGCGGATCTGACGATTGATCGTGCTTCCTACCACCAGCACCGCCACCGCCGCCACAACGCCTTCCAGCGCCAGCGCAAAATAGACGCCCACCGCTCTCGCAACGCGCACCAAGATCCAGCCGTCCGCCAGCATTGCCAGCCCCAACAATAGTATGTCGGACAGGAAATGCACGAGATGTCTACGACTGGTAAACGATGATAGCCATTCCGCTTGCGGCACCTGATACTCCGATGCTTACTGTAATACCTCTTCCCTGGGATGGGTACCTATAAATAGTTGACATAAATGATACATATCTACAAATATATGGCGCCCCACAGAAGGAATGCGTATGATAGTGCTGTTCTCCGATGACCCGTTCCTGTTTGACACGATCCAGGTCGCCATCGATCGCGCCGTTCCCGTTCAGCAAGAAACCGACGTACACCGCTATTTGAGCTGGATCGACGCCGTTCCCCACGAGCCCGCCGCCGTCGTGGTGGATTGCCGAACCGATTCCTTCCCGGCTCTGGACATCATCGATCACGTTGGCCGACGGCAACGGTTGGTTCCCATTATCGCCGTCATCGATTCCTCAGACTCCCACATGGCCTTCGAGGTTGCTGATCGTGGGGTAGCGGGATGGATTCCCGCGCCGTTTCACAGCCGCCTTGTCCGCGAGCGTATCCTCCAGGCGCTTGGCCGGCGGGACGGTTTTGGAGCAGTTCACGAGGTGCCCGCACAATTAGAGGAGCACATAATCGGAGGGAGTCACCACCTGATGGAACTTCGCCGGATGGTGGCACGGGCCGCCGATTGTAGGTTTTCCGTCCTTGTGGTGGGGGAGACAGGATCCGGGAAGGAGCTGGTGGCGCGGGGAATACACGCCCTCTCGGGGGTGCCGGGGCCATTTGTCCCGGCGAACATGGCTGCCGTGGCGCCGGGGCTTTTTGAGTCGGAGCTGTTCGGTTCCCGACAAGGGGCGTTTACCGGTGCACGTGATCGGGATGGCCTGTTTCAGGCGGCTCATTCAGGAACGCTCTTTCTCGACGAGATCTCGGAGCTGGCACTCGAGCTCCAGCCAAAGCTGCTCCGGGCTCTGGAAAACAGAGAGGTTCGACCGGTGGGATCACCTGAAGCTGTACCCTTGGATGTGCGAATCATCTCCGCCACGAACCGAGATCTGACCCTGATCCGACGCACCGGAAAGATACGCCGGGACCTGTGGTATCGGCTCGCGGAGATGATCATTCACGTACCGCCTCTCCGCGAGCGGCTCGACGATATTCCCGCTCTGGCTCGGGCGCTACTGGATGCTGAAGGGTATGACGATGTTCGAATAGGCCCCTCGGCTCTTCGGTTGCTTCAGGGCTACAGGTGGCCCGGAAATGTTCGCGAGCTCCGGTCCGTACTTGTTCGATCAGTGGTGATGTCCGGTGCCGAAAAGCTTAATGCGCGTGACATTTACCTCGACCATGTGGATCGCTGACAGTGCGTGCCCTATCGAATCACGCGAGCCTCAAACGCTTGAATCACCGGAATCAGCTCACCCGTGGGCGCTTCAGCGACGTTAACGAGCCTCCCCGCCACCAGCACTCTCCGATTCCGGAGAATCATGTTGGCAGGAGGGTCGCGCGGTTCGCGCTCGGCCACCTGATCAGCAAATGAAACATCATCCAGAACCACATACGCGGTATGGACGTTCATCGATTCAAGGCCTTCCCACGAACCGCTCACCAGCTCCACCTCGACGTAGAAGTCGTCCTCTTCCACGGAATACACCGTTACCGAGGCGGCAACGCCGTCAAGAATCAGAACTCGCTCCGCCATTTCTTGGAGCTCCGCCATATCGTCCGCGGCGGCACTCACGTCTGCCAGGGACGTTCCAAACGCGACCGCACTCCGGAACTGTTCAGCGGATTCCAACGTGACGGCAGCCTCCTGAGCTGGAGCGTACGCCGCCGCCAAGAGCATCGCGCATCCCACACGAAAGATCGTCTTCATGTTGTCAGTATAGGTTGCTCAGAAGGCGAATACAACTGTACCCTGTGGCAATGGGCCTGTTAAGTCGGGTCGACACCCAAAGCATGCGATTACAACACCATCGAGCACTCATTATCGGCGGCAGTGGCGGCATTGGTCGAGCTGTGTCTTACGCTCTGGCCGCCCAGGGTGCCTCAATAATATGTCACGGCGGCCACAACCAAGACAAACTCGATCGCGTCGTGTCCTACATTCAGGAACACGGCGGAAAGGCCCGAGGTCTTCTCGTCCCGATGGAGCGAGCGACGGACATCGTTCCCCACCTCAACGGACTTGGACGGGTAGATATTTTGGTGGTTGCCATGGGGCCAATTGCGTATCGCCCCCTGGCCGATACCGATGATGCCACGTGGCAACAGATGATTGACTTGAATCTCGTGCTGCCAGGGCTCCTGGTGTCTCGGTATCTTCCCGCCATGGTCACATCCGGATGGGGGAGAGTTGTGCTGTTCGGCGGGCCGCATGGTGATACCCTTCGAGGATTTCGAACGATCGCCGCCTATGGGGCGGCAAAGGCCGGCGTGGCGTCACTGTGTAAGTCGGCGGCGCAGCAAACGAACGGCCAGAACGTGGCGGTGAATCTGATCGCGCCGGGGTATGTTGATACGGAGTATCTTTCCGCGGCTCAGCGGAAGCAGCTCATCGGCAAATCCCCAAGAGGAGCGCTAATTTCCCCCGAGCGAGTCGCTCGGCTCGTGAATCAGCTCGTTCTTGCCGATGAACCTGATATGAACGGTGCGATGATCACGCTTGATCAGGGATTGGCATGAGGGCACGCGGTTTGACAATTTTATCGGCCCCATCTAATATGATTGGATCACTGGAAAGAACAGAAACGTATGAGCAATAACGATATCGTTCCCGGGTTTGATGAAGAGAAAGATGAAAGCCTCAAGATCCGTCTTCAGAAGATAGATCAAGTTGAGGGGTGTCTCGTTCTGTATCTTACCGGATACATAGACACCTATAACTCGAATTTCTTTCAGAAGCGTGTCAATCGCGCTGTGGAGGCCGGGTATTCTCGGCTCATTTTTCAGTGTGGCGGACTAAACTACGTCTCGAGTACTGGTATCGGGTCGTTCACCGCGTTTCTCAAAGCGGTCAAACCCAAAGGGGGTGACCTGGTCTTGTTGGAGATTCAGCCCAAAGTCTATGAGGTGTTCCAGCTCCTTGGGTTCTCCCAGTTCTTCCATATCAAAGATTCCTTGGATGATGCCGTCGAGCACTTCTCTCGGGGCGGGCAGATGCAGCAGTCTTCCGACGTGTTTCCGAAGATTTTTAAGTGTCCCATCTGTTCTACCAAGCTCAAAGCCTCCAAGCCCGGGCGTTTTCGGTGCTCTAACTGCAAGACGATTCTTGCTATAGACGCCGGTGGTCAAGTCTTTCTTGGGTAACGATGGGCGTATTTGAACGCATTCGAAGGTTGATCCGCTCAAACGTAAACGACGCCGTTCGTAGAGCGGAAGATCCCGAGAAGATGCTGAACCAGCTGATTCTCGACATGAATAAACAGCTGGTGGAAGCAAAGCGAAATGTCGCCACCGCCATCTCCGAAGAGAAACGGCTCCTGCGTCAGGTGGAGGCGCAACAGCAGAGTGCAGAACAGTGGGAGCAGCGGGCGATGACCGCGCTCCGCGCCGGGAAGGAAGATCTGGCCCGGGAAGCGCTGCAGCGCAAGAAGCGTGAGTCAGATTACGCGGCACAATTGCAAGAACAGTACGACAAGCAGCACGAGGCGGTGGAAAGCCTCAAGAGTTCGCTCCGGGATCTGCAAGGACGGATTGAAGAGGCGCAGCGCAAGAAGAATGTGCTGGTGGCTCGTGCCAAGCGGGCGGAAGCCCAGAAAAAGATTCAGGAAATCATTACCGGCTTGGGCAATACGTCCGCCTTTGATGCCTTCGACGAAATGTCCAAGCGCGTGGAACAGCTGGAAATTGAAAACGAATCTATGGCGGAATTGGCCCACACGCCTGCCGATCGTTCGCTTGAGGAGCAAATTGATGCCCTTGAACACCCGGAGGGAGATGATGCCATGTTGGAAGACCTCCGCAAGAAGATGGATCATGGTCCCGCCGATCCCGATGTGGACGCCTCACTCGCAGAATTGAAGAAGAAACTCCGCACCGAAGAGTAATCGTGGTGAGACGGGTGTTTGTCACCGGCTCCGGTCCTCCCGCTACCACGCGCATTCATACCATCTCTCAACTTCCCGCATGGGAAATCTTAGACGCGTTGCCGAGTAATCCTCGAGACCGCCAGCTTGCGATAATCGTTGCACCATTGCCTATTCTCACGCCTCTCTTGCGAGATCATCGGGGTGGACCCGCGTTGTTGCCGTACGGTCCTCCGGATGTGATCGCCCGAGCGTTTCTTTTGGGCGCCCGGGATTACCTGTGTACGCCGTTTGCCCCTCAGGAGCTGTTGGCGCGGGCGGACCGTCTAAATCGCCGGGAATCCCTCTTGTCTGTGGAGATGGGTTCGGTGTTTGAGGTGGCCGGGGAGAGCATCGTGTTGCGGGGTGTTCAGCGGGAGATCTTCTCCCTCCTCGCACGACATGAGGGTGGCGTGGTTGACCGGCAGGCGATCCAGACGGTATGCGGGAATAGTTCCGAGTCCAACGGATCATCCCGGGGAGTAGATATGGCGATGTCTCGATTGCGGCGAGCTTTGCAGGGATATCCGGTGCGGATCGAGACCGTTCGCGGAAGGGGGTACCGTCTCGTGGAAAGATAAAATCATTTCTTCCAATTTGATTGTGGAAAACCTGTGGAAAACTTTGGTGCGCTCGCCATTATCCGAAACGCATGCGGATCACCGCGAGATCAGGAGCGCGGGGTATGATGCGGGTACACAGGTGTCGGTTCGATTATTATATATGGTGAAACAACTTATGTGGTGTCAACCTCAATTACGTGATTCGAGTGTGTCAATTTTACCCATACGTATTTGATTTTTTGTAAATTTGAAGGGACGTCGTCTGTGGAAAAGCTGTGGAAAACCTGTTTTCGCTATGGTAATCTGAGGGTCCTGTGAAAGACTCACTCGTGCATCTGTCGCGGTATTTCATGTCTGCCTTCGCCGGAATCGTAGCGATTTCTCTGGTGTTGCTGGTGATGGGCTCATCCCGCGCGGCGATTCTCTCGCTGGGAGGGCCTATTCTTTTCGCCGGGTGGGCAGCCGGGATGGTGCCGGCCACGCTGAGGCTGCTGCGCCGCGCGAAAAAACCAGTTATCACGGGAGTTCTAGCGGCAGGCCTCACCGCGGGAATCGTGGCAGCGGCGATTCTGATTCCAGGAATTGACGGGCCTAATCCCGGGGGGACGGAATTGGATGGTTCGCTCGCCGCCCGGACGGTCCAGCCGGGGCGCGTGTACCAGGGAGAGCAGTATTCCGTCGTTGTTGATCGAGTGGTGGGGACCGAGTTGGGACAGGTCATCGTTGCGAACCACGCTGAGAGCGTCGACTCCCGATTACGAGTCTACCGGGAAGGCTACTGGGATCAGGCCGGTAATCAACTGATACTCCCGGAGGGGCCGGATCTCGACCTCGATCGATTGAGAGGTTTCGGTGCACCCATGCTCCCGGTGGCGGTACGGACCATGGCGCGAGATGTGCACGATTTCTGGGCAACCGTGGTACTGGTGTGGAGCTCGCCGATACCCGACGCTGCCTCCCCGCTTGTTCCTGCCGGGCTGCAGGCTATCGTATCGCCGGTGATCGCGGTATTGATGACCACGGTGCTGCTCATGGGAATATGGATTCCACTACGACTCACTCGGTGGCCCTTACTAAACGCAATTGTCGCGGTGGCATACCTGCGGGCCGTGGTGGCGCTCCCCGCCGGAGTGCGGTCCCTCATGAGCAGCGAGTTCGTTCCGCGGTGGGTTCCGGAGGCTGACGTAGCGGTGTATGTTGTCACGGCGAGCGTGGCCGTGGGCGTACTCCTGGTGATCGGGGCCCTCGTTCTGCCGTCCCTTACCGCATGGCGTCACGCCATGCATGTTCCGGAGCGCCGGTCATGAGCGCTCGGGCACGGTTCTCGATCGTCCTCATCGGCGCGCTCCTTGTCCTCCTGGGATTCTCCGTATTTCGCGCGTATCAAGAGATTAGCCGTATGTCCGTGGTGGACCAATTGGCCGCCGGCCTCTGGTTTCGCGCCTGGATGCCACATGTGTTCAACCACCTCTCCCTGGCGGTGGCAGTGAGTGCCGTCATCACCTGTTCGCTGTTGGTGAGTCCGTACGATATCGGCGGCACTGGACGGCTGATCCCGGCGGTTCGTTCAATTCTTGTAATTATCGTGGGAGTGGGAATCGTGAACGGGGTATGGTTTGCGGCGATCGGTCCCACTGTGGAGTTCCGTCTGGACCAGATCCAAGATCAGAATTGGGTAGCCACCACATCCCGCCGGCAGGCCGAGGATCTGGAGTCGCTGGAGCGATTTGAAGAGGCGCTGGCTGCGCTGCGCCTCTATCGCGCGGTGGTGGGGTCCTCGCAGGAGCTGGACAACGAGATAGAAAAGTTGGCGGTTCGCGCAGGCCAGCAGCGACGGCGAGCGCGGGAAGCCGCCGACCGCGGCGGTGAGACCACCTTTGCCCGGGCGTTTGAGGTAGAGGGATTGTCGGTACCGGAGCTACTTGAGCGGGCGGAGCAGGCGCTGGATGCCGGTAATTTCTATACCGCCCACTACTACGCCGGGGTTGCTGCGGATCAGAGCCGATTTCGTCGTGAGGACGCCCGTGAACTGCAGGCTCAGGCGTTGAATGCGATAGAAGATGGAATTCGCCGACGGGAAGAGCGGGCAGATCGCTCATTCTTTCAGGATAAGCTGCAGGCGTATCAGCTCATGCAGCGCGGCGAGACCGATCCGCGGGCGCTGGTAGAAGCGTACTACCGGTTTCAGGAGCTGCGCCGTAGAGCTCCAGACGACCCGGATGTGCGGCGCTATGCTGAGGAAGTCCAGGAACGGCTTCGAGAGATTTCCTTCTTTGTGGACGAGGCCGTTGAGGCGTTGGCGTTTCCGGCTCGGAGAAACGTGGTGTTTCGCAACGACCGAAGTGGCGCGTTCACTGAACTGATTTCAGCCGGGCGGATCATCGACGCCCCCCACGGAACCTATCTGTATGACGTAGAGGTGGTGCGTCTGGGAGAGAACGAGGCACATCTCTCCGCGCCATATGGAAAACGAATTGGAGACATGCTGGTGCTCCGGGCCCTGGCACGAAACCGGGACACCGGCGATGGCGGTGTAGCGGAGTATGTGGTGGCTCCCCGGTATCTCGAGGGAGAATCCGACGGTCACCAACTGGGTGAGGTGATTCCCCTCCAGCCCGATGTTGATCAGTTACTCTTGGTGGCCGGCGGTGTAGAAACGCTTGATACTCTGTCCTTAGTAGGACTTATGCGTGCCCCTGCAGCGTACGATGCGACGGGTCACGCGGTAGCTCCGGTACACGCAGAGCTTATCTATCGCATCGTCCGGATCGTCGGCTTTTTCGTGGCGGCGTTCTACTCCATTTCTATCGGGTGGCGGTTTCGGAGCTTGTACATTGGACGACCACCGCTACTCGTGCTCCTTTTGGTGCCGCTCCTGCCGTTTGCCACCAGATGGATCATGGTGCTGGTGCGTTCCGTGGCAGATGCTGTGCTGCGCGCCGTGACGATCTCCGGCGGCGCTACGCACACCGCGATCGTGACAACCGGGATAATGGTTGCCGTGCTGATCCTGGCCATTGCCTCCGTCGCGCGCCAGACCATTGAACCATGAAACGATTTCTGGGGCGAGTGATCGGGCTCTCTATCGGTGCTCTGGCCGGGCCGGTGGGTGCCGTCTTTGGATTCCTGGCCGGGTGGTTGGTGGATCAGTTCCGTCACGCCCTCGGCCCGTGGTGGCGGGTACAGCGATTTCTGGCGTACCCGTATCAGGAACGGCGATGGGAATACGTTGAAGAGTGGGGCACCGCAGCCATTCTCATCGACGTATTGCGCGCCGATGGTCCTCCCCGGGTAGTTCAGGTGGAGCGCGCGTTACGTGAACCGTGGCCCCGCATGGTCCCATCCCGTGGACGGCGGGGGATTCCTCGACGGTCGTTGATCGACCTGTGTTTACGCGAGCTCCCCCGCATCAATCAGACCGCGATCCTCGAAGTGTTGCGGAGTTGGGACGATGTACACCAATCCCAACTACTCCACGTGTTGGTGGCGGTCGCCTGTGCGGACAGTCACGGTATGAGTTCAGCGGAACTCACGGTGATTCGCACCGTGGCGCAGGCGTTCTCTCGTCCAATTCCGCCGTGGCACGGTCTTGATCGCCACGCCTGCACACTGTTGGGCGTGTCTCCCGATGCCGATGAAGCAACGGTGCGCCGAGCATTTCGCACGCTCGCCGCAGAACTCCATCCCGATACCGGCGGAGACTTGGACCCGGAGCAGCGTCAGACAATGGGAGATGCTTTTGTCCGTATTCGGCAGGCACATGATCGCCTCATCGCCCAAATCCAGGAATGGGACGACCCACGCAAGACGTCATAATTGCCGATCCCGGACGCTATTCTGCAACCGTGACCCGTTGGATGTCTGCTCCCAGCGTGTGGAGCCGGCGGGTGAGATGCTCGTACCCGCGCTCGATCTGGTAGACGTTGTGAATCACGCTCTCCCCTTGAGCGCTGAGAGCAGCGATGACCATCGCCATACCCGCGCGCACATCGGGAGATGTTAACTGAGACCCGGTAAGTGGAGCCGGGCCACTCACGACCGCTCGGTGAGGATCACACAATACGATCCGTGCCCCCATACCGATGAGCTTATCTACGAAAAACATGCGCGACTCAAACATCTTTTCGTGGATGAGTACCGTACCGGCCACCTGCGTCGCCACCACCGTAACGATGCTCGTAAGGTCCGGAGGAAATCCGGGCCACGGGCTATCGTCGATCTTAGGGATCATCCCACCCAAATCGGTCTGAACGCTGAGCTTCTGCTCCGCCGGCACATGGATCGTTTCCCCATCGGTTTCCCAGTCAATGCCGAGTTTATTAAAGGCGATGCGAGTCATCTTGAGATGGTGGGGCCCGGCCCGGTCAATGGTGATTTCGCCCCGCGTCGCCGCCGCCAGACCGATGAAGCTCCCCACCTCCATAAAATCCGCTCCGATGTCGAAGGTTGTGCCGTGGAGATGTTCCACCCCGTGAATGGTAAGGATATTAGAACCTACTCCGCTGATGTTCGCTCCCATGCCGTTGAGCATCCGGCAGAGGTCCTGAACGTGAGGTTCGCTGGCGGCGTTTTCGATCACCGTGGTGCCGGTGGCGGTCACCGCCGCCATGATCGCGTTTTCAGTGGCCGTTACGGACGCCTCATCCAGGAAAAGCTCCGTCCCGGTGAGTCGGTTGACGTGCAATTGAAAGGTGCCGTCGACAACCACCGTAGCTCCCAGCCCTTCCAAGGCTAGAAAGTGCGTATCCAGCCGGCGCCGACCGATGATGTCACCTCCCGGGGGAGCGAGTACCACCGAACCGGTTCGTGCGAGGAGAGGCCCCGCGAAGAGAATGGAGGCGCGAATTTTTGTGGCCATCTCCGAGGAAATTTCGAATGAGGTGAGGCCGCGGCTGTTGATGCGCCAGGTGTTGGGGCCGTCTTGCTCGGCCGAGACGCCGATGCTTCGAAGGATTTCCGTCATGACGTGGACATCTTCAATGTCGGGCATATTGCCCAGAATTACCTCTTCCTCCGTGAGCAAACACGCCGCAATACACGGGAGTGCGGCGTTCTTGTTTCCACTGGCGCGGATCGTTCCATGAAGGGGGGTCGCACCGTTGATGATATACTTGTACATAGTTACAGTCCTTGAAATCCGTCGATGTGTGCCGGCCGATCCACCAACGGGTTGGCTTCCAGCTGAATACGAAGTCGATAGATGTTGCCGTCCACGGCGATATCGTGAGAAAACCGCCACGCTCCTCGGCCCAAATCAACCGAGAGCTCGGTGATCTGCGGGACGCGGACGTGCTGCGATGGAAGGAGCGGGCCCACCGGTGGTGCTTCTTCCAGCGGCTCCAGTGCCCGGGTTGCGGCTGCCACCCACCGGGGGTCCGTATCCGTTGTGAGTCGCGCCTCGAGATGCGCCAGCTCTTGATTCACCGCCTGAATAAGCGCCACCGAACCACTATGAACAAACCGAGTAGCATCCCAGCGGAGCGCATCCACAATTATCTCTCGATTGCCCCCAGCATCAAACACGACCGACAGATGAACCATCTCTCGCTGGTTGTCGTCGGTGAGGTCTCGCAACGCCGTCCGCCTGACGGCGCTCACCGGCAGGCGCACCGTGTATGGAGGGCGATCAGCGAGGGAGGTCCAAATTACAAAGATCTCCTCCTCGCGGTTTTGGCGCGAGAATCGAATCCGAAACCCGTTGGGCTGTCCCGCTTGGATGTGGAGCTCTACCGGGTCAAATGCGCGCACCCGGTAGCTCTCAGAGTCTGACAGGAGCTGGGTCGTCTTAGTAGCTCCGGGCCGTCCGGTGGCAGCCACGGATGCTGAGCGGTAGGCGAGTACGAGAGACTCGGCGGAGGCGTACAAGCCCATAGCCCCGGGGGTGGTTTCCCACTCATCCGTTTGATCGCCGGTGGAGTCTACTTCCGGTGCTTCGTCGGTATTCGCTCCGTGCTCGGCCGGCGGAAAATACCACCCCGCCGCCACCTCATCCCCGATGATCACCGGTTCGAGATCTTGGGTAAGCCCCGCCGTGAGAAATACCGCTGCGTTTCCCGGAAGCGTAGGCGCGCCGTCGTGCTCTTGGCGCTCCCGCTCTTCCGGCGGTGTGGCGGAATCTGGTTCCGGTGCGCGCCCTTCGCGTACGGAGGGCTCTCGGCCCGCGTTCGCAGCGGCATCAACCTCCCGAAACGGCGCGCGAGTTGTGCAACCGATCGCCGGAATGAGCAGTGAGACGAGAAGAACGTGGAGAACCGCGCGTCGGCGCAGGAGAAACGGCATACTTGCAGCTATGGTATCGGTTGGCTACAGTGGGGCGCAACATGAAAGTGATGAAATTCGGTGGGAGTTCGCTGGCTGATGCCGATCGAATTCGAGGAGTCGCCGAGATCGTGCGCGCCTCGATGAAAGAGCAGCCCGTGTCCCTTGTGCTCTCCGCAATGAAAGGCGTAACCGACAGTCTCATATCAGCCGCGCGCAGTGCAGAATTGGGGGATACCGGCTACCGCCAGGCGTTAGAGGAGCTGCGTCGGCGGCACCGTGATACCGTTACCGACCTCATTCCTGGGAATGCCGGTGCCGCAGTGATCGCCACGGTGATGGAGATGATCGATGAGCTGGGGGATGTGCTGCATGGCGTTGAGTTGATCCGGGAGTGCTCCGACCGCACGATGGATCTGGTGTTGAGCTTTGGAGAGCGCCTCAACTGTATCGTGGTGGCGGCATTTCTCAGCCAAGAGGGGATGCCTGCGGAGTTTGTTGACGCCCGAGAGATCGTTCTCACCGATACCACCCACGGCAGTGCAGTGGTGGAGTACGCCGAAACGTACCAGCGCGCCGCCGCGCGCTTGCACCGATGCGCCGGCATACCGGTAATCACCGGTTTCATCGCCTCTTCGGAAGACGGGTACACCACGACGCTCGGACGGAACGGTTCGGACTATACCGCGTCGCTCGTCGGCGCCGCGATCTCCGCAGGGTCGGTGGAAATCTGGACCGATGTGGACGGTGTCATGAGCGCTGATCCTCGGTTCGTGGAAGATGCGTTTGTCATTCCCGAGATTAGCTTGCAGGAGGCGATGGAATTGTCGTACTTCGGAGCGGAGGTGATCCATCCATACACGATGCTCCCGGCGGTGGAGCGGGATATACCACTGTGGATTAAGAACACCCTCAACCCGGAGGTTGTGGGGACGCGCATTAGCGGGCATCCGGTATACCATGAGCGGGACATCACCGGTATCGCCTCGATCGGGCATGTGGCACTGATTAACGTAGAGGGTGGCGGGATGCTCGGTATTCCCGGTATGGCCTCCCGCGTCTTCGGGGCCCTTGCCAAGGCGGGGGTCAACATCATCATGATCTCCCAGGCATCCAGCGAGCATAGTATTTGTATCTGTATCCGGGAGTCCCAGCTGGACCGCGCCGCCCATTTCTTGCGGGAGGAACTGCGGGAAGAACTGGAGCAGCGCAGAATCGATCAGTTTGAGGAACGGGGCGGACTGGAAATCGTGGCGGTGATCGGGGCCAACATGCGCGGACGGCCGGGAATCTCCGGCCGCCTCTTCAGTGCGCTGGGAGATAGCGGCATCAACGTTTTAGCGATCGCGCAGGGATCCAGTGAAATGAATATCTCCTTCATCGTTGACCGGGAGGATCGCCGGCATACGCTGAACGTGGTGCATCGGGCGTTCTTTTCGCAGCAGGGGGAGACATGAAGTTCATCAGTACTCGAGATACCACCGAGCGTCGGGAGGTGAGTTTCGGTGAGGCGATGTTTCGCGGCCTCGCTCCTGATGGAGGACTGTACCACGCGGCGGAGGACCCGGACTTACGTGCCTTGGTTCGCAGCTTTGGTGCGGACATGTCGTTTGTTGATTTGGCGGGCGCCCTGATTCAGGGCCTCTTTCCGGAAGAGTACGACGCCGCCGGGGCGCGACAACTGGCGCTCAAGGCGTTTCCCTTTGAACCGAAGCTTACGTCACTGGAACCGGGAGTCGTCCTGCTCGAGCTCTTTCACGGACCTTCCTGCGCCTTCAAGGATTTTGGGGCGAGCTTTCTGGCGGCGGCCATGGAAGAGCATCTGCACGCCCGGGGAGAACGAGCGGTGATCCTCACCGCCACCAGCGGCGACACCGGCAGCGCAGTGGCCAACGCCTTCTTCGGTCGGGACCACATCGATGTGGTGATTCTCTATCCCTCCGGTCGGGTAAGTCCACTTCAGGAGCAGCAATTGACGACGCTCGGCGGGAACGTGCTGGCGCTGGAGGTGGAGGGCGCATTTGACGACTGTCAGCGCATGGTGAAAGAGGCGTTCGTTGACGAGGAGCTGACCGAGCACCTGAACTTAACCTCGGCCAATAGCATCAACGTGGGGCGCCTCATTCCGCAAAGTTTCTACTACATCTACACCTTTGCCCAGCTCAAAGATGAGGTGGCCGACGAAATCGTATTCTCCGTGCCCAGCGGTAACTTCGGGAACCTCACCGCCGGTGTGATGGCGTGGCGTTGGGGTATGCCGGTTTCTGAGTTTGTGGCGGCCACCAATGCCAACGATGTTGTTCCCCAGTACCTAAAAACGGGTATCTACACGCCGCGGCCTTCTTTGCAGACCCTGGCAAACGCCATGGACGTGGGAAATCCCAGCAATTTCGAGCGCCTGCAGGAGATCTTCAGCGCCGGTGTGTTGGACATTAACAGCCTTATCTCCGGCGTATCTGTGAGTGACCAGGATATCGCCGCCACCATGAAGGAGGTGTGGCAGACTACGGGAACGCTCATCTGTCCCCATACCGCGACCGGGGTCTTTGCGGCCCGCCGTCGGCTGGAACGGGAGCGCGGAAGTAACGCCACGGTAGTCACGTTGGCTACTGCTCACCCGGCAAAATTTGTGGAAGTGAGCCGGAGTGCGGTTGGCGTGGAGCCGGAGATCCCTGAGCGCCTGGCCCGGTTGTTGAGTCTCGAAAAACGGTCGGTGGCAGTTCAGCCCACGGTGGAAGACTTGAGACGCGTTCTGCTGGAACGACTCTAACCACGACGCACCACGGGTAATCCACCGCCGACGAGTGGCAAAGGAATCCGGTACCGATTGACCGATAGGTCAACGCGCCGAACGGGTAGGTTCAGTGAGGCGCTACTCCACGTAGAGTTCCACCAGCCGTCGAGTGGCGTGCTCCTCGCGCCGGCGGCGATTCCGCTTGAGGAAGCGCCGATAGACATGACAGGCACGATAGTATCCGTCGGGACCGCGGTAGGTGGAGCTCAGATCACACCGATACACTTCGAGAAGCTGAGGAAAGAGCGGTGATTCCATAATTGGATCACGTCGGAAGTCGGGGAGGCGCTCCAGGGCTCCCGGCACCATATGGTTGCGAACGATCCACGTCACGTCCTCCACCTCATCGCGGTGCGCATCCAACCGGTCCAGGAGGCGCCGGGAGAGATCGGCACCAATCTCGGCGTGTTGGTTGAACCGATTATTACCTTCCGGTTCGGCGTACGGTTTGCCTGAGTCGTGCAACAGCAAGGCCAAACTCACGATCAATTCCGGAGTCTTGCGGTATTTCATCGTCTCTACGCTGTGCTTCCAGACGTTGCCCTCGGGGTGCCCCTCCTTGCTGTGGTCGGTGCGGTTCATGGGGGCCAGTTCCGGCAGCACGTCCTCGATATATCCGCTTCGCGAAAGAACCTCGAGCCCCCGCCAGGCGAATCGGCCGGTGAGGACCTGCTCCAGGAGTGTGCGATGCCAGGCGCCGGGGATCCCCGGGGTGGGAGTCCACGCCGGTATGGTGTTGGGATAACCCTGCGGGACGATCGGCAGGCGCGCACTCAAGACGGCCGCTTCCACGGCGTCCAGGTCGGCTACTTCCACCGGCTCTACATCGGTGGGATCGGATTTCTTGCGCCCGCGGCGCGCCCCGAGTCGGGACCGAACCTCCGTGAGCGTCTCGTAGAGTCCGTGCGGGTCGGCGAACGCCCGTCGTCCCGGATCATAGGAGAAATACATCAGCGGGTGACGCAGTCCTTGATCGGTCCAGGTGCCGCTGTGCCCGCGGTGGGCGGTATCAAAGTGGTCCACGGACCGCACCAGTACCCGGTGAGCCCCGGAAGAGAACATCGCGTCCCAACCGGGAAAACCAGGAAAAGATACTCCCTCCACCACAGATGCCAGTTCCACCACGTCAGCGGTGGTTTCAATCGTCACAATCGACGAGGAGGGCATATGCATAAATAGCTCCACCGCCGAAACACCAACAACGCGGTATGAAATGGAATGGGAGGCCAGCTCGGGGAGGTTCATCACTCCCTAAGAATATCGCGGTGAGGAAGCAACAGTCCACCGAAGCGTGATCGTCACGCCCCGGTGGTGCTGCGGCGAATCCCCGAGAGGAGCGGTAACTACCGGCGGTCGCCGAGGAAGCGCAGGAGAAACAGAAAGAGATTGATAAAATCGAGATACAGCTTGAGCGCTCCGAGAATGGAGACTCGCAGGTAGTCGGCCTCATCTGCAGAGCCACTCATCTGATCCGACCAGCGCTTAATCATCTGCGTGTCGTAGGCGGTGAGGCCCATAAACAGAAATACGCCGATAAACGAGATGACGTAATCGATCGTGGCGCTGCCGATAAACATGTTCACCACTGAGGCGATAATGATCCCGATCAGGCCGGCGAACAAATACTGCCCCATCCCGCCCAGTTCGCGCTTGGTGGTGACGGCGTAGATGCTGAGCACGCCGAACGTTGAGGCCGCTACGAAAAAGGTGACGGCGATGCTGGCTCCGGTGTATGCCAGGATGATAACCGACAGCGTTACGCCGTTGAGTACGGCATATCCGGCGAAGGAAAGCGTGGCCGCAGCGGGACTCATCGTCTGGATGCGAGCGGACAAATACCACACCAACGCCAATTCCCCGATAATCAACCCGAAAAAGAGCCCGCGGTTCATGACGATCGACCGCACCAGTTGCTCGTTGCCGGCGACATACATCGCCACCACGCCGGTGATCGCCAGGCCGAGCGCCATCCATGTATATACGTTCTTAAGAATACTTCGTTGTCGCGCCACTGCCTGAGACAGGGATCGCGTCTGTTCATTGAATGCCATGAATGTGTTCCTCCGTTGTTCGTTGAACAGGTAGAAACTACCACTCGTAATCCAAAAGTCAAGTGGTCTGTCCGTGACAGTATTCAAACCGTGGTACAATTTCTGTAACGGACGTATAGAAATGGAACGAAGTCACGGTGAACGTACCAACTTGTATCATGCACTCTTTCGCGCTCACGTATACCCGATGATCGCTGCTGATCGATCGGGGCGCGTGGTGGCATGGAATGATGCCGCCGGTGAGTGGACGGGTCTCCCCCGGGATCGGGTGTTAGGTCGTCCGCTCTGGGAGGTGCACGCCTCGGTGGCACCGGCGGCGATTCCCTATGAAGACGCATGCCGCGCCGCCCGGGAGGCATTTTTTCGGTTTGTACACCATAGCGAGCAGGACGATGGTCCGTGGCACGTGCACGTCAACGGTGATATGTTGTCCGCCACCGGCACGGTGCGACATATCCACTCCGAGATTTTTCCGGTGTGGGTTGGAGACGAACTGGTGATTGTGGGTACTCTTGCCGACGCGGAAGGATGCCACTCGCTGGAATCTTCCGAATTCAGTCTCGCCACCGAGCCCACCGAGCCCACCGAGGTATCCCGCGACGCCACCGCTTCGTAGTGGAGATACTAACCGGGGCCCGATACTAACCGCGGCCCGATACCAAGCGGCTCAGGGCGGCGCACGCCTCCCGTCTGAGGTCGTCGTCGGTGAGGGCGCTCACCACAAACCACGGCGTTCCGCCGAAGCGGGGATAGTCCAACCCGTAGAAATAGCCGGGGTGAAGAAAGACGCCGGTGGAGTTGAGGATCGTCGCCGCGATCGATTCATCATCCACCGTCCCAAATCGCTCGGCCGCCACCACCGGGTCCAGGCGAACCGGTAGGTGAATTCCGCCGTTTACTTCGACAGCCCGGAACCCTGGGATCGAATCAATGTCGTTCCGCATCGCCGTGCGCAGGGTAGTGACGCGGGTGCGTATTCGCCGGCGCGCGGCGAGAGCGGCATCCCCAGCGATAAACGGTTCTACCGCTGCCTCGGCAAAACCGGAGAGCGAGAGGTAGGTGTCATGTTCCGTATCTAACGCCTCCACCAGATCCGATCGCGCGTGGGAATCCCCGCCGGAGACCATGATCCACCCCAGTTTCACCTCCGGAGCAGCGCACAGTTTCGAGAATCCGTTGAGATGCACCACCGGTACTGGACTCGCCGAGGTATCGTGAGTGACGAGGTCGTTCTCTCCGGAATCGGTACGGAATAGACTGAACACTTCGTCGATGATCACCATCACCCCGGCGGCGGCGCAGATTTCCACGATCGCCGTAACCGTCTCGTGGGGGTAGGTGACCCCGGCGGGATTGTTGGGGCTGATAAGCACCAGCGCCGCCGGGGGCGGATGCGGCCCCGTCACCAGGCGTTGGATCTCGGTGGGGTCCGGGAGGAATCCCGTTTCCGGAGGGCAGTGATACCACACCGGTTCCATGCCGAGGGGCGACATAATGCCCTCGAACAGGGGATATCCCGGCACGGGCAACGCTACTGTGGGAGCATCGGGTCCGCGCCGGAGCAGTGAGAACACCAGGTGATAGGAGATGCTTGATCCGGCGGTGAGCAGGAAATCCTCCGGTTCCGCGGGCGTGCCCCACCGGCGAATCTCCTCCGCCAGCGCGGTTCGGGCAGCGATTCCCCCGCGACCGGTGGGTGTGTAGGAGGGGTGTGTACGCCACGCCTCCCAGGCGGTGCGATAGCGTTCTTCCGGCCACCGAATACCCACGGCGGCGAAGGAGGTGTTCACCAGTGTGCGGATTCTTCCGTCTGCTGTGGCGCGCCGACGTGCCCGTTCTACGGGATTGATCGATTCCGGCATAGGTGATCCATTGTGGCCGTCCGCCTCTACGTTTACAATACCGGCAGGAGTAGCCATACCATGACTGATGCAATCGCGGTCTTCGACGTCGGGAAGACCAACAAGAAGATTATGATCTTTGACGGTAACCTGCGCCTGCTTGATCGCCGGTATCGCCATTTCGAGAGCGAAGTTGTCGACGGAATCGAGCTGGAACCGATCGACGCGGTGAAGGAGTGGCTGTTTGCCACACTCAAGGAGCTTTCGGCGGAATACACGATTACCTCGATGGCGGTCACGACGCACGGTGCCTCTGTGGTAACGCTGGATGATGCCGGCAGACCCGCGTGCCCGGTGGTCTCCTACACTCACACCCCGGAGGACGGGTTTCATGATCGCTTTTACGCGGCGGTGGGTTCGCGGGATGAGTTGCAACGTAAGACCGCTACCGCAGAGATCAAGCCGTTGGTGAACCCCGGTAAATTGCTCTTTTTTACCCGCGAAACGTGGCCGGAGCAGTTTAAGAAGGTGGCGCGGGTCGTCTTTTTTCCACAGTATTTCGCGTATCTCCTCACCGGCAAGATCGCTGCCGACTATACCTACGTGGGGTGCCACTCCTATCTCTGGGATTTCCAGACGTGGAACTGGTCGCATGTGGCGGATGAGTTGGGCATACGGGCGGCATTGCCGGCGGAGCCCACCCGTTCCTGGACAACGATCGGCACCGTGAGTGCCGACGCCTCCAATCAGACCGGCATCGGAACCGACGTACCGGTCACTGCGGGGATCCACGACAGCAACGCGTCGCTCCTTCCGTATCTCCTCAAGAAGCGCGGTGAGGACTTTCTTCTCAACAGCACTGGTACGTGGTGTGTCGCGATGAACCCCGGGCCCCGCGGGGAGGGAATGGCGGCGGAGTTTGCGGACGATGAAATTGGAAAAACGGTGTTTTTCAACATTTCCGCCTTCGGTACGCCGGTGAAGACGTCCATCCTCATGGGCGGACAAGAGTTCGAGACGTACACCGAGATTCTGAAACACATCCACAGCACGGATCTGCTCCCGGACTTCAATAAGAGTCTCTACCAGCGAGTGCTGGATCAGCGGCAGCACTTCATTATCCCGGGAATCGTGCCGGGATCGGGACAGTTTCCCACCTCTCGGGCGCGGGTGATTGATGCAGGTCGGGAGTATGAGTTGGCGGAGATCCAAAACGGCACGGTGGTTCCTCCTCTGTTTCAGGACCTGCCCGCTGCCTACGCCGCGCTCAACCTCTCTCTGGCGATCCAGAGCAAGGTCGCGCTGGAACGGGTGGGTATTACCCCAGGAATGGCGATTTTCACTGAAGGGGGATTCCGCCACAACTTGGACTACAACATCCTGGTCGGGGCGTTTCTCGGTAATAATCCGGTATACCTCACCGGCATCGAGGAGGCAACGTCGCTCGGTGCGGCGATCACGGCGATAGCGGCTCGCGACGGCGAGGAGCCCGCCGCTTACGCGTCGCTCTTCGAGATCGAGACGTTTCCCGTTCGGTCCGAGGCGTTTCGCGGATTGGCGGAGTACGAAGCGGCATTTCTCCGGCACATATGATTATCATTCCCGCGATCGATCTTATCGACGGTTCCTGCGTGCGACTCCGCCAAGGGTCGTATGCCGATACCACCGTCTACGATGAAAACCCCGTGGCTATGGCGCAGCGTCTCGTAGACGCCGGCGCGCGGCGCATTCACCTGGTCGATTTGGATGCCGCGCGTGGGAGCGGAGACAATCGAGCGGTGATTCGAGACATTCGCTCGGCCGTACCCGCCGAGCTGGAAGTGGGGGGCGGCGTCCGTGACCACGATGCCCTGCGGGCGGTGCTGGACTTGGGAATTGACTACGCGGTGGTGGGGACCGTTCTCGCCCGCGATCCTGATCTGGTAGCACAGTGGACTGCCGAGGCCGGCTCTCGGATGATCGCCTCGATTGATGCCCGAGAGGGATGGGTGCGCGTCTCCGGATGGCAGGAGGACACTGCGCTTCGCGCGGAGGACCTCGCCCGGCGGGCCGGGACGATGGGGTTCTCCGCGGTGGAGTACACCAACATCGCCCGCGACGGAATGATGCAGGGACCGGATATCGACGGCACCGTCGCCGTGGCGCGGGCCACGGAAATTCCGGTGATACTCTCCGGGGGAATATCCGAGACCGACGATGCCCGCCGGGTGCAGCAGTTGAGCAACGGCATGATCGCGGGAATCATCGTTGGGCGCGCGCTGTACGAAGGGCGTTTTGATCTTGCTGCGGCGACCGCCGCAGTGGTCGCCGAATCATGAAACGGGAGAGCTCATGGCCGATACGTTACTAATCTACGATTCCGACTCCGACGGCCGCGTGGTTGCCGTGGCGGGGTGCAATGAGAAGAGCCGGAACAAGAGCCTCGAGCAGCGAGAGCTGTGGATCGTGGATCCGGACAGCGGGCGGGTGCTGCCGTACGCCCACGGCGGCGTCTCCTACGATCGCTTTGTACAGCGCGCGTCCTGGTGGGAGGTCCGCGTGACCGAACCCGGGGCCTCCGACGGGTCGACGACGGCTCCCGCCGCGCAGGACCCCGCGTACTCCTCTCCCCACGATGACGGCACTACCGGAGCTCAGGTCGATTCCCACGAGCCGGCGACGGCTGCCGGGACCGCCGCCGCCGGAATGAGCCCCCCGCCGACGGCTGCCCCGGGGCTGGTGGCGCCGTCTGATCCGATTCTCACCGCGCTGGGCGATCTCATCGCGGAGCGGCGGCGCACCATGCCGGAGGGGTCTTACACCACGCATCTCTTCACCAAGGGCCCGGAGAAGATTCGCAAGAAGGTTGGCGAGGAAGCGGTGGAACTTATTCTCGCTGCCGATCCGGAGGAGATACGTGCTGAGGCGGCGGATCTCGTCTACCACATGATGGTGCTTCTGGAAGTGGAAGGCCTCAGTATGGACCACGTACTCACCGAACTGGATCGTCGTCATCGAAGCGGATAACGGCTATGGCTCTCGGCGATAACGATGCCGATCAGTCCCCCGCCCTTGCGGAGTTGGCTGATTTTTCCGTCTTGTGGGACGCCACGTCCCGGCCGGTGCGACCGCACCCCCTAGACACGCTCGTTTCGGAAGACCTGCGCCTTCCCCAGCTTATTGAGCAGATCACCTCATCCCCATCGGTGCGCCGCGACGTTGAGTCCGTCCTCGCCTCCCCCACGTCGGAGGCGGTTCGCCGTTCCCGCACGGAGATCACCGCCGACTTCGCCCGAAATGACGCACTCCGCAGCGTCGTCTCCAACCTGCGCGACCGCGTGGCGGAGATCCAGACGGTAGGCGAACGGGAACAGGATCGCGACATCCTCAAGCTGGTGTGGCGCCTCGGGGACCTGTCGTTGTTCGTGGAATCTCTGGACACGCTCCGCACAACCCTCGATGAATGCGGGGACGGTGTGGAATCCGCGCGCCTCCAGGAACTGCGGGCCTTGCTGCATCACCTCGACTCCGATGCGCAGGTCTCCCGGCTTCGGCGAGAGCTGCCGCAGTTGCGGGAAGGACTGCGCGACCGTCGGAGCGTCACGGTCGGGATTAACCTGGACGACCGCCTCCGCCCTCGGGAGGCGGTGCTTCTGTCGGTCAATGAAGAGGAGTACCGGTCCGGGGGCGTTCTGGATGCGCTGGGGGAATCGTTGTTTGGGAGGGACCACTCCTATCGACCGCGCACAACGATCCGAAAAAACACCGCCCCCGGGGACTGGTCGGGGCCGGCTCGGTTGTCACCGCTGTTCGAGGAACTGGATCAGTTGCTGCGGGATGTCTCGCGGCCGTTGGCGCGCGCCCTGAAGCGATATAATTCGGTCCAGTTGTCGTGGTTGCGGCGGCTCGTGGAGGAGCTCTCCGTATTTGAGGCGATCGCCCAGTTGGAGGTACGGCTGGCGGCGGCGGACCTGCCCACGACAACGGCGACCATCTCAAAGGATGGCAGGTTTGAGGTTGAGGAGCTGTACGATCCGCTTCTGGCTGTGAACCGCATCGGGACCGACGAGGCGTCCCTAGTGCTGAACGATCAGACCCTATTCGCGGACTCTCCGTTGGCGATCGTCACCGGCCCCAACAACGGCGGAAAGACGACGTTTGTTCGGGCTGTGGGAATTGCCCAGCTCTTCGGCCAGGCGGGACTGCCGGTGGCGGCTCGGTCGGCTACCGTTTTGGAACAGACCAACGTCGTGACCCATTTCGCGGGAGGGGAGGGAGCCGAACCGGTGGGAGGCCGCTTTGCCCAGGAAGCCGCCCAGGTAGCTTCCATTCTCAGCCGCTGTGACGAGCGCACGCTGGTGCTCCTGAACGAAACGTTCTCCTCTACCGGAGTCTCAGACGCGCTGGAGCTCTCTCAGGAACTGCTGGAAGTGATCGCCTCCCGCGGAGCCCGGGCCCTGTTTGCCACCCACCTCCATGACGTGCCGCAACGGGTGGCGGCGTTGAGTTTGACAATCCGCCCCAAGAACCTCTTTCGAGTGATCCAGGGCGTGCCGGACGGGAGGAGCCTGGCTCGGGAGGTTGCCAAGGAAGCCGGCCTGGACTTTGATGCTCTTTGAACGGCGAGGGGTGTCGCGAACGATCGGGCCACCAGGGGCTGATCCGAGCGGCTGAGGCGTGGGGGCAGGCGCAGCCGGTGTCAGAACAGGCGCGCCCCATTGGCCACCGGCTCATCCGGTGCCACCAGGACCACGGCCCCGTCCGCAGCCGCAAATCCCAGGGTAAGACACTCAGACTTGAATCCCGCCACCCGCTTGGGCGGGAGGTTGGTCACGGCCAGCACCTGTCGTCCCACCAATTCATCCGGTGTGTACCGTTCCGTGATTTGGGCGCTGGACCACCGCTCGTCGCCGGCGCCAAAATCGATATAGAGCTTGATCGCCGGTGTGCGGGCCTCCGGAAAGGGATGTGCTTCCCGCACCGTTCCTACCCGAATTTCCACGGAGGTGAACGCCTTCCACACGTCGCTGGATTCACTCACGCCGTGAGAACCGCCTCCGCGATGCGGCGTCCCATTTCCGCGGTACCAATTACCGTGTCATCGGCTGAGGCGATGTCGCCGGTACGATATCCGGCATCCAGCACGGTGCGGATTGCGGCGAAGATCGCATCATACGCCTCATCCATGGCAAAACTGTACTTGAGCATCATTGCGGCGGAGAGAATCTGGGCGATGGGGTTTGCAATGCCCTGTCCCGCGATGTCCGGCGCGCTGCCGCCGGAGGGTTCATATAGACCGAATCCATCGGCGGCGAGGCTGGCACTGGGAAGCATGCCCAGGCTCCCGGTGAGCATCGCCGCCTCATCGGAGAGAATATCTCCGAACATGTTTCCGGCGAGGAGTACATCGAATTGACGCGGATTCTTCACGAGTTGCATCGCCGCGTTGTCTACGTACATATGGCTCAGTTCCACGTCGGGGTATTCCGACCCAACGGCGGTGACGATTTCGCGCCAGAACACCATAGAGGTGAGCACATTGGCTTTGTCGATTGAGCAGAGCCGCGGAGCCCGGCCATCCCGGGCGCGAGAGCGGGCAGCCTCAAACCCAATTCGCGCGATCCGTTCGATCTCGCTGCGGTGGTACACCAGCGTATCAAATGCACGGGGGTCATCGCCCTCTTCTCGGCCTTTGGGGCTTCCAAAATAGATACCGCCGGTGAGCTCTCGCACCACCAACACATCGAGCGCTCCCCCCAGCACCTCCGGCCGCAGTGGCGAGGCGTGGGCCAGCTGGGGAAAGACGATCGCCGGTCGCAGATTCGCAAACAACTTAAAGATCTTTCGCAGTGGCAGCAGGGCACCCCGTTCCGGCTGTTCCTCCGGCGGGAGGTGTTCCCACTTGGGACCGCCCACCGAGCCGAACAACACCGCATCGGCGGCGCGGCATGTCTCTACGGTGGCGTCCGGAAGGGCCGTACCGTGGGTGTCGATTGCGATTCCGCCCACGTCGGCGCGATGCAACGAGAAGCTCGTGCCGAACCGCTTGGCAACCGCGGTGAGAACCGCCTCCGCCTGTTCCATAACCTCCGGGCCGATACCGTCGCCGGCCAGTACTGCGATCGTTTTGCTCATGCCGGGCATCGTATCCGGCCGGCGCTCCCGGTGCAACCTCACCCCGGACAGCGTGTCCACAACCGTGGGGATAGACTATTCCGCAGGCTCGGCCGCCAGCTCCAGCAGGACAACCTCTTCCGAGCGAAACCCGCCCCAGATGGTGAGGGTGCTTTCCTCCGGCGATTCTCCCGAGATGTAATAGCCCTTGAGAAGCTGTAGGTTTTCCAGGAGCGCATCCTCAAGCTCGGAATAGGAGCCCACTCCGCGCTCTCGGACTACATCCTCCCCTACGAGCATACCTTCTTCAAATTCGAGGGAGTTCCGGGGGGAGTCTTCATCTACCCGATAGCGATATCGTCCGTGAATGGGACTGCGCGGACCCTGTGCGACAACCGCGCCGGATCCCGATTGAGCCCCGGCATCGGCGGTCTCGCCCTGCCGAAACTCAACCCACACGTCCCGGTCCGTCGGCGTGAGACGCCGCATGTCTCCATATACCCGGAGCAGTTTCCACCGGGTTCCCACCAACGGGGCGTGTCCCAGCGGTTCCGGTTCGGGCTCGGGCTGCGGTTCTTCGGGAGGCGGCTCAGGCGGTGCGGGGGCAGGACGGGGAGGCGGCGGGTCGGGGAGGGGTTCCGGGTCGCCGGCACACGCTGCCAGCACACCGGCAATTGCAACTGTCACTACGAGAGAACGGATCAGGGGCGCACGCTTCAGTCTCATATTGTGTGTATCGGCGTCGATGAGCGGTGTCGTGACAGCCCCCGCCGAACTCGCTACACTCGCGCTCCAGGAGGCAGCAATGCGGGCAGTGTGCACGGTAGTTGGGAGAGACAAACCCGGGATAATTGCAGCGGTAAGTTCCGCCTTTGCGGAACGGTCGGTAAATATTCTGGATATCAGCCAGACGATTATGCAGGGGTTCTTCACGATGATCACGTTGGTGGACCTGGCGGGAATGTCCATCTCGCTGGAGCAGTTGCGGAGTGACCTTGACGAGCTTGGCCGGTCAATCGAAGTGGAGATCTCTTTGCAGCACGAAGATGTCTACACGGCGATGCATCGGGTGTAGGACCACGTATATGCTGTTTTCACCGTTTGAAATCGAGGAAACGCTTCGCATGTTCTCGGAGGAAAACCTCGACGTGCGAACGATCACTATGGGGATTAACCTGCTGGATTGCATCGACAGCGATCCCCGCCGCGCCGCGGGCCGCGTCTACGACAAGATTACCCGCTCGGCGGCGCGTCTCACCGAAGTGGGCAATCAGATCGAGGCGGAACTGGGCGTTCCCATTATCAACAAACGTATTGCGGTGACGCCGATCTCCATGGTGGCCGGCGCCAGTCTCGGCCCGTCAAGCCGTGCCGGCTCATCCATTACTGCCGGACCTGCCGTGGCCGGGGGACGTGCGGGAGACGGGCCGATGCTCTTTGCCGAAACGCTGGAGCGGGCCGCGCAGGAAGTGGGGGTGGACTTTCTCGGAGGGTTCTCGGCGCTGGTGCATCGGGGGCTCACTCCCGCGGACGAGCGCATTATCCGGGCAATTCCGGCGGCGCTCTCGTCCACTGAAAAGGTGTGTGCCTCCCTCAACGTGGCGACCTCCCGGGCGGGAATCAACATGGCCGCGGTGCAACTCGCGGCCGGCGCCATCAAGGAAGCCGCCGATCGGACTCGGGATCGCGGCGGGTTCGCCGCAAGTCGGCTGGTGACGTTTGCCAACGCTCCCGAGGATAATCCGTTTATGGCGGGGGCGTTTCACGGCCCGGGCAATCCCGATACCGTGGTGCACGTGGGGGTCAGTGGGCCCGGTGTGGTGCAGGCCGCCGTCAGTCAGTATCCCGACGCCTCTCTGGATACTCTGGCGGAGGCGATCAAGAAGACCGCCTTTAAGATTACCCGCCTGGGGCAACTCGTGCTGGACATGGCCGCCGACCGGCTCGGGGTGGAGCGAGGGATCGTAGACCTTTCTCTGGCGCCCACGCCGGCGGTAGGGGATAGCGTAGCGCGCATTTTGGAGGAGATGGGGCTCGAGATGGCCGGGGCTCCCGGATCGACGGCGGCGCTGGCGCTGCTGAATAACGCGGTGAAAAAGGGCGGGCTCATGGCCAGCTCCCATGTGGGCGGCCTTAGCGGCAGCTTCTTGCCGGTAAGTGAAGATGAGGCGATGGCCCGCGCCGCCGAGATGGGTGTCCTCACGCTGGAAAAACTTGAAGCGATGACCGCAATCTGCTCCGTGGGACTCGACATGATCGCCGTGCCCGGCGACACCTCGGTGGATACGCTGTCCGGGATTATTGCCGATGAGATGGCGATCGGCGTCATGAATCACAAGACAACCGCCGTGCGAATTATCCCGGTTCCCGGTAAACGCGCCGGCGAGTGGGTTGAATTCGGCGGGTTGCTGGGACGGGCGCCGGTGATGCCGGTCAATCGCGCCTCCTGCACCGGATTCGTCCGACGCGGTGGTATCATCCCGGCGCCGGTAACCGGATTTCGAAACTAGATTCAGGAACGACACGACCCTGTGAACGGGGGCGTACTGGCGGCCGGCCGCCCCCGGCAGGGAGCGCTTCTCGGTGGTAGCCACCCACCAACCGGCGGCGGTATGCTTGCCGCCATGGCGCAACGAACATATGAGCAAATCCTAATTGACGCAGACAACACAATTCTGAACTTCGCGGTGTGCGAGCGGCGCATCCTGGAGACGATGGCGCGAGAGTTCGGCTTTATGCCGTGGACCACCGACGGCGAGGATCTCACCGCCGCCTACCGCCGAATTAACGCCTCCCTGTGGCGGGACCTGGAGCAGGGCGCGATCCAACCGGATGAGTTGAAGGTCGAGCGGTTTCGCCGCCTGATCGATCTGCTCGATTTTACCGCCATTTCCCGGCCGGTGGCCCCGGAGTTTCTGAACATGCAGTTCATTATGCGTCTCAAGCAGTGCCCGGAGGTGGTACCCACCGCGATGCCGGTTGTCGCCTCCATCGCTCCCGTGGTGGTCATTACCAACGGCTTTGCCGACGTCCAACGGCCGCGGCTCGAGGGGTCCGGCCTGATGCCGTATATCTCTCACGTGTTTATCTCTGAAGAGATCGGTGCTGCCAAGCCGCAACGGGCATTCTTTGATCATGTCCTGCGGGAGCTGGGAAACCCCGATCCCGCTCGTTGTCTGGTGGTGGGAGACTCGCTGAGTTCCGACATCGCCGGTGGCACCGCCGCAGGTATGGACACCGTCTGGTTTGATCGCAGTGAGATGCTCGGCGAGACTGCGCCTCCTCCCGGCGAACAGACCCCGACCTACCGCATCACCCGCCTGGTGGAGTTACGAGAGATCGTGGGTATCGATCCGGCATAAATCGAACCTCTCAAGATATGTGATTCTCGGCCGATAGATGAAACAAAGGAGTAGCCTTCGTGCGCATGGTGTCGGTTTTCGCCCTACTTGCCGTTATCTCGACGACGGTAGTGGCGCAGTCCCCGGAACTTATCATCTCAGATTCCGACGACCTTCCCGAGGACTACGAGGCGGCGGTGCTGGACCTGGTGGAGCGCTACGAGGAGATGCGTCGTCGCCTCCGCGCTGAGATTGAGCGTAACTCCGACCTGTACACTCAGGAGGAACTGGACGCTGCCGTGGCCGACGTGCAAGACGAACTGGACGAAACACGGGCGGAGCTGGACGCGCTGCACGATGAACGCAAGGCGCTTCGGCGAGCGGTAGATGAGGAGCGAGAAAACGCGCGTCGCTACAAGGCGGAGTTGGTAAAATCACGCACCGATCTCGAAGCTGAGATCGCGACGATGCAGGCTGTGATGGATGGAACTGAAGAAGAGTCCTTGTTTCAGGTGGGGGCCACCTTCTCGCCCGCGGGAACGTTGGGCGCGGTGGGAATTCTTAATCTGCCCCAGACCAACGTGAGCCTGTTGGCGGGAACCACCTATATCCTCCGAGAGCAAGAACTCAACGCCCTGTTTGGTGTGACGTTGAGCTTTCTGCCGCAGCAGCGGCTCGTGGAAGGGTGGGAGCGGTTCCAGAATCGCCTTCAGAACCGCGCCGTAGATAAACCCGCTCCCCAATAGGGCGGGCATCGCCCACTCGTTCTGTGATTGCACCGTAGACCGGCCCGGGGCTCCCCGCGCGCCGATAATCGACATTCTTTCATACTCATGCATGTCATCGTTTACAAATGCCGCGTTTTGCATTCCATCGTTCCGCTATGGTACAATCGGCTCATAATCAGAGACGGGAGGAACGTTTCACATGGATAACAAGGCTCTTGAAGCCGT
>JBMCMH010000016.1:0-30123 GCA_048614515.1 Alkalispirochaeta sp.
GGCCACCGGAGGTAGCAACCGCTCCGCACAATCGGCGTGGACCAGGAGTGTCTCGATCGCGTTGCACACCGCCACGTATTGCGTCTTGGAATCGACGGCGATCGGCACTGCCTGTTCCGCGGACGCCGCCCCATCCAGATATAGGTGACAGATACCGTCGGCGTGCCCCAGCACGGGGATACGCGTGTGGTCCATGATATAGCGGACAAACTCGTTGCTCCCGCGGGGAATCATGAGATCGATCAGATCGTCAAGTTCCAACAGGGCCTGCACGTCGGCACGCGTTTCCACCAGCTGAATCCATCCCTCGGGAATTCCTGCCTCCCCCGTAGCCTCAGCGACAATCTGAGCCAGGACGCGATTGCTTTCCGCCGCCTCCGATCCGCCTTTGAGAACGAGGGCGTTACCACTCTTCAGCGCCAGACTCGCGATCTGTACCAGCGCATCCGGACGAGATTCGAAGATCATCGCGATCACCCCGATCGGGGTAGATTTTTGGATGAGCGTGAGCCCGTCGTCCAGCTCCCGCCGTTTCAACACGCGGCCCACGGGATCCGCAAGCGCCGCTACCGACCGCACGCCGGTTACCGCCTGGTTCAGTTTCTTCTCATTGAACGTGAGACGGGTATAGAGCGGCTGTGCCAGCCCCGACTCCCGAGCGGTGCTGAGATCCTGCGAGTTGGCCTGTGCAATTTCGCCGCTTCTCGCTTCCAGCGCCGCAGCGATCGCCTCAAGCCCGGCGTTGCGGGTCTCCCTATCGAGGTTCCGCAGGGTGAGCCCCGCCTCGGCGGCGCGCGCCACCCGATCTCGTATCGTGCTCATCCGATACCTCCCTGCTTCAATTGATCGGCGGACCATTTCAGCAGCTCCTCCGTCTCCTCCCAGCCGATGCAGGCATCGGTAATTGACTGCCCGTACACCAAGGTGTCTACCGGGCCGGTGAGATCTTGCCGTCCGGAGATCAGGTTGCTCTCCACCATAAACCCGGTAATGGACCGTCGCCCGTGACGGCGCTGCGATACAATGTCGCGGAGCACCGTGGGCTGGTTGCGATGATCCTTCCGGCTGTTTCCGTGGCTGCAGTCTATGAGGATGTTATACGGCAATCCGTTATGTCGAAGCATCTCCTCCACCCGGACGATATCCCACCCATAGTAGTTGGGACCACCGCGACCACCGCGGAGGATGATATGCACCTGATCGTTACCGGTGGTGTTAATTACACAGGTATCTCCCTCCTGGTTGATTCCGATAAAACTGTGGGGGCTCAGGGAGCTGGCCATCGCGTTGAGAGCCGACTCGATCGATCCGTCGGTGCCGTTCTTGAATCCCACCGGCATTGAAAGCCCACTTGCCATCTCTCGATGCGTCTGTGACTCAGTGGTACGCGCACCGATGGACGCCCAACTCACGAGGTCGTCAATGTACTGCGGGACGATGGGATCCAACATTTCGCTGCCGGCGGGCAATCCCAGGGAGGTCACCTGCAAGAGAATTTGCCGCGCCCGCCGGAGGCCGCGGTCTATCGCGTACGTGCCGTCCAGTTCCGGGTCTAAAATCAATCCCCGCCACCCCAGGCGCGTACGGGGCTTCTCAAAGTATACCCGCATCACTACATACAACTGGTCCCGGACCTCGTCCGCCAGGGCGCGCAAGCGCGTGGCGTAGTCGATCGCTGCCGCCTGATCGTGGATTGAGCAGGGCCCCACCACCGCCAGCATGCGCGGATCCTCCCCACGCAGGATATTTCCGATCGTTTCGCGACTCTCCAGCACCGTTTTGACCCCGACCGCGGGAAGCGGCATTTCCGCTTTGAGATCGCGCGGCGCCAAAAGGGGAATGAACTCCCTGACGTGGACATCACTGGTCTTCTGGGCCGAGTGCTGCATCATGTTTTCTGTGCTCATATTCCATCCCTCATAAACGGCATCGTCATGCACCGGGGGCCACCTCCGCCGCGAGCTAACTCTACGCCGTGTACCGCCACTGCCGTGCGGTGGGGCACCGGATTGCCCGTGCCGTCTACCAATAGTCGTGGGTTTGCAATCACCTCTGCCCCGGTGCAGATCGTAAATCCCGCGGCCCCCAGCGAATCCAGGGTAGCGGGATTGTTTTGATACACTACGATGACGCCCGGATTCAAGGCAACGCTGTTACAGGCGCTAAACCATTGTTCCCGCTCGCGAACCACCGGATCGGCACCGCCACAGGGAATCACCTGGTAGTCATGCCCATCCTCTTTCAACGCCGATAGTAGATTCTCCCTGGTCTCCACCCGCCGGATGTCTGCTCTCGGTTCGAGCGTCATCCGATACACCGGCAGCGCCTGTGCCCCGGCAAGATACGGCTCATATGCGAGGAGCGTGCCGTGATCTACAACGGTGACGATCATATCCAGATGGATCGTGGCCCGCTCGTCGGGAAGCTGAACCACATACGCGGTGAGGGGCTGCTCTCGGCCGGCGATGATCCGTTCCAGGAGCGCGTCGATTCCGGCGGCACTGGACCGTTGCCCCAGCCCCAGGAGGAGCGTGTCGGCATTCAGCACGAGTACGTCCCCGCCCTCCATCTTGAACGCTCCGGGGTTTCGCAGGAGCGGCTCCAGGGGCGCCACCGCCTCCGCCGCGCCGGCAGTAGCCAGGGCTTCATCCACTGGAATCTGCAGCTCTTGGAGCACCGCGGCGGTAAGTCCCGTTTCAGCGGCTCGGACAGGACTTGCCATCGCGGAGCGATACGCGTGATCAAACGCCACAAACCCGGCATCCCGCGTAAAGTACAGATTCGGCAACGGTGGTGTCACAAACCGATCACCGAAGACGAGGTCCTGCAGACGCTGCGGCGTTCGGCGAAACCCGATGACACAATCACGAACCACTGAGGACGATTCTGCGGACTCCCAGCGGGTAGTCATCGCTTCCACCCGCCTGGGGTCGCGATTACCCAGGAGCTGCGCCAGCCGTCGGCGACCGGCGGCGGTCTCAGCCACCACCGTGAGGACGTCCTCCAACTCCACCGTTTCCGCGACCAAACTCAACACCGCCCGGAGTTCATCATGTTCTCGCTGCACCGCCTCCACCGGGACGATCTCATTATACAGTAGCTCGTGGGCCGTAGACGGAGTCATCTCCTCCACTTCCGGCCCGGGCCGATGCACCAATACCCGTCGAAGCCGTCCGATCTCGCTGAAAACTGCCATGAACTGTCGAGCTTACCGGACGCCGCCGGTGCTGTCGAGAGCGGCTGTGTTCCACCCCGCGCGGAACGGGGCCGCCCGGGCATGTACAGGAGCGACTCCCGGGCCGCCGGTCCCCCCGGGTCCGGGGTCCACACCACACCGGGCAGGTTACTTGCCTCACCCCACCCCATGTGGTACCAATTGCCCATGGATCACCTATACAGACCACGGATTGCAACACTCCGAGAATCCCAACCGTCGGACGAGATAATTGATGTATACGGGTGGGTGCGCACCAAGCGAGATTCCAAAGCGGTGTGCTTCTTTGAGCTCAACGACGGCTCCAGCCTAAAAGGAATTCAGGCGATCATCGACAAGGATCAGTACGACCTGCAAGCGCAGATCGATCAGATGCAGACCGGCGCCAGCGTGCACGTCCGCGGTCACCTCGTTGAATCTCCGGGAACCGGACAGAAGGTTGAACTGGCGTGTTCCGAACTTTCCATTCTTGGCGAGGCCCCAGCGGACTCGTACCCCCTCCAAAAAAAACGTCACAGTTTTGAGTTTCTTCGGGAGCATGCGCATCTCAGGGGGCGCACCAACACCTTTGGGGCGGTGATGCGGGTGAGAAACCGGCTGAGTTTCGCCGTACACCGTTTTTTTCAGGAGCGAGGGTTTCTCTATATTCACACCCCGATCATTACCGCCAGCGATGCGGAAGGTGCGGGGGCGCTGTTTCAAGTAACCACCCTGGACCTGCAGCGCCTGGTAAACGCTAAGCCGGGAACGCCCCTCAATTACGCTCACGATTTCTTTGGGAAGCCCGCCTTCCTCACGGTAAGTGGACAACTCAACGCCGAGGCGTACGCCACCGCCCTGGAACGGGTCTACACGTTTGGGCCCACCTTCCGCGCGGAAAACTCCAACACCACGCGCCATCTGGCGGAGTTCTGGATGATCGAGCCGGAAATCGCGTTCTGCGATCTGGAGTGCACCGTCGCCTTAGCGGGCGAGTTCGTGCGGTATTTGCTGTTGGACGTTCTGGAGCACTGTCCCGAAGACATGGAGTTCTTTGATCAGCGCATCGAACCGGGCATTCTCGCCGATCTCCGGCGCGTGGCGGAGAGTGAGTTCAAGCACATCACGTATGATGAGGCGATCGCGGCGCTGGAGACGGCCCACTCTGCGGGGCACTCCTTTGAGTATCCGGTGTCCTGGGGCATGGATCTGCAGACCGAGCACGAGAAGTACCTCACGCAGGAGTACATCGGCGGACCGGCGGTAGTAACCGACTACCCGCGGGACATTAAGGCGTTTTACATGAAGCAGAATCCGGACGGCCGCACCGTCCGGGCGATGGATGTGCTTGTTCCGCGGCTCGGAGAGATCATCGGTGGCAGTCAGCGGGAAGAGGACCTCACGGCGCTGGAGACGCGCCTGGATGAGGTGGGGCTGGATCGCGACGCGTACCGGTGGTACCTGGATCTCCGGCGCTTCGGTACCGTCCCTCACTCCGGGTTTGGGCTTGGGTTTGAGCGCCTGGTCCGGTACGTCACCGGCATGCAAAACATCCGGGACGTGATTCCCTTTCCGCGGGCGGTGGGCAGCGCCGAGTTCTGACCGCCCGGCGACGGCTCCCCGCCCGACGGCCGCTCACGGCGCCGGACGGGAGCTGCCGCTCAGCATTGGTTGCGGTCCGGGGATGCCACGGCGGTGGCGGGGCGTCAGCTGCTCTCGCCGCGCACCCACTCCCGGACCTTCACCGCGAGCTCTTTACCGCGCTGATAGATCAGATCCAGCTCTTCCTGGGAGGGAGCTCCCTTGAACTCAACCGGCTCGAGGAAGTCCCACTTCATCTTAAACCGCTCCTGAATCTCGTCCAGTTCTTTCTGGGCGCCGCCGGACCAGCCGTAACTTCCGAATCGGAACGCCTTGCGGTTAAACGCCTTCTTGCGTCCCATCTCGTCCACCGCTACCGCCATGGGCGCAAACATCTTGTACTCATAGGTGGGCATTCCCAGCACCACGCCGCTGGAGTTCCATACGTCCCGCAGTACGTAGGAGTAATGCGTTTCCGGAACGCGGTGGACGTTCACCTTCATGCCCTCGCTCTTGATGCCTTCCACCACCGGCTCCACACCGCGCTCAGTGTTGCCGTACATCGATCCCCAGACCACGGTGATTTCCTCTTTGGCGGGACCCTTGCTGTACTGGGCATACCGCTTGTAGTCGTCAACGATTTTCTGGGGATTTTGGCGCCAGACGATGCCGTGTCCCGGTGCAATGATCTTAACCGGCAGGCTTTCGGTCTTGGCGACCGCCTTTTTGGCGGGGGCGGAATATGCGCCGACGATGTTGGCATAGTACCGCGTTGCTTCTTCCTCAAAGAAATCAATCTCTTCTTGCGACAGCTGATCGTCATAGGGAGAATCGGTGATTGCCCCAAACGCCCCAAACGCGTCGCACGGGAAGAGCGTACCGGATTTGGTGTCAAAGGTGGCCATCGTTTCCGGCCAATGGACGTTGGGGATCTCCTCAAACGCCAATACCCGACCATTGCCGAGGTCTAAGGTGTCGCCGGACTTTACGATCTGGACGTCATTATCGATGCTGTAAAACGATTCCAACAGATCCTTCGCTTTGGCGGTGGTCACAATTTTGAAATCGGGCCGAATTTTCTTGAAGTCCTTGAGCCATCCGGAGTGATCGGGCTCCATATGGTTGATAATCACATAGTCTATATCTTCCGGTTTGACGTCCATTTGCTTGAACTGATCAAACAAGACCTCCGGCGTTCCGTCCCAATCGCACACACCGTCGATGATCGCCACCTTGTCGCCTTTGACGATATAGGAGTTCATGGAAAACCCATGCGGAATGGGCCACATACCTTCAAACAAAAGATCATGGATGTTAGCCGAGAGTCGATAGACTCCGTCGGTCACTTGAGTCGTTTGCATAATCCTCTTTCCTCCGCTGTATCTTCGGTTCCGGCACGAGGAACCGGTGAATCTTTATCGATTTACTACGGTACAATGTAAAATGGAATCGTACCCAAAGCAAGTATCTCGCGATGATATCACCCTCGTCCCATCTGGACAAATGCACAACAAACCGACAGCCGGTGATTACACTCCCAGTGCGGTTAACGTCCGATCCAAGGCATCGGCAAACGCCTTCTTGTGAGGCGCCCCATATCCTCCCCGCCGGCGCATCGACTCCAATCCCGACGCGCGAATTTCCGCAGCGGCGTCGCGGAGCGACCGGCGCTCAACGATGGATTCGGCGTCAAAGACACGTCCTCGGTCGTTGATTGCCGCGCCTCCCCGGGCAAGCACCGCTTCCGCGAGGGGGATATCACGGGTCACTACAACCGGAGCGATCCCTTCGGATACATACCATTCCACCAACCGGGTCAGCGCGTCGTCCACCGTTTCTTCCTCCACTACCGTGGCCTGGTAGCCGGATTCCAGCTTCATCGGTCGGTTCGCGAAAAACCGCACCTCCACCCCACGCCGCTCGGACGCGCGAATCAACACGGCTCGTATCGGCACGGGACAGGAGTCACCATCCACCAGTACCACCACAGAATCCACCATTACTGATCATCCTCGCTACATCGAATCGCTCCGGGCTCACCAGCAACATACACGACCCCCGGTGGAGTCACCTCCACCTCGAACCGATCGGTTCCGTAGTCAACCACCGCCGACTCCATGGAAGCAAGCACTACCGTGTTGCCCTGCTCCCGGGACGAGCCGGAGCCGTCGGGCCGTTCATCGAAGATCCGCGCGTCCGCCCCCACCGACAGCACCACCGCCGCAGATCCCCTCGTCTTAGTTAGGTGCACCCGTCCCGCCTGCAAACCGTTGGGCACCCCGCATTGCAGCAACTCAAATTCACCGGCGGTGGTGACGAAGCGCCTCATGAATCCCGTGCCACACGGCAGGGAGGGCGGCCGAACAATGGCCGCCGGCTGAAACACAAACGCCAGCGCCCGCAGTAGCTCCTGACGGTCCACATGTTTTGAAGTACACCCCGCCCGCAGCACATTATCCGAGGCCGCCATGAGCTCCACTCCGGCCCCGTACAAATACGCGTGCAGCACTCCCGCCTCGAGGTACATCGCCTCTCCCGGGTGGAGATGAACCACATTGAGATAGAGCGGCGCCGCAGCCCCCAAGTCGCCCGGAAACTGCCGCATGAGCTCGCGGCACCACCAGTATCGATTGTCCCGTTCCTGGACCCGGTCATCCCGGGTTGGATCGCCGCAATAGTCCAGGAGTGCCCGCTGCACCGATGGATGTTCGGCGTTCTCCGCCGCCTGCAGCAGTGTTGCAAACGCCTCGCGCCAGGTGGCCTCGGACGGGGTGGCGACAAACCGTGACACCGCATCGTGCACCTTCGTCGGGGGAGTGGCAGGAAACGCACTCAGGAAGCCCCGCATCTCACGCTGAAGTTCCGGCAGTGGGCGAAACCCCCGAAGTCCCCAGAACTCATGGATCGCACAGAGCAGTTCCGGTTTGTGATTGCGATCCCGATACATCCGGTGGGGCGCCTCGATATCAACGCCGCGCGCATCTTCTCGACGAAAGCCCTCCTGCGCCAGATCCCGAGAGGGATGCGTCTGAATCGACAGCCCTCTCTCGGCGGTGAGCACCTTAAACAAAAACGGCAGCTCTCCCCCATTAGACCGGCTGAGAATCTCCGTAAGAGGTACACGCCTGCCGGGAGAGATCTCTACCGAACTGGGACCCCGCGGGTGAGTCCCCATCCAGAGCTCCGCGATCGGCGCTTCCGGAGCACCCTCCGAACCGTCGAATCCCTCCGCAGTCTGAAGCACCGGGAACATCCAGCGGCTCCCCCAATCATAGTTCTGAATCGTGTTATGCATGCGGTACACGGCCATAGCAGCATGATGCTACGGCGGAGGACACCCGCGGTCAAGCAACCTCAGACAACTTGCAACGGCGAAAGCCGATCAATACAATGCCGGTGCCATGAAACTATCTATTCTTCAGAAAACACGATACGAGTATCAGCCAAAACTACCTCCCGCCCTGCGCGGTGCGATTTCCTCAGTAGGAGTCTCACTGGGTACACCGACGGAAGCCCTCAGCGATCAGTCCGAGTTGAAAACCCTCTTCTCCGCCACGTACGGGGCGCCGATCGCTACCTTTGGTCCGGACGCTGGTGACGCCACGGCCGACTACGGCCGTCCCCGCACGGTGGGAGTAATCCTTTCCGGAGGCCAAGCTCCCGGGGGGCACAACGTGATCGCCGGCATCTTTGACGCCATGAAAGCGGCCAATCCGGATAACCGTCTGGTGGGCTTTCGCCGCGGCCCGGGTGGGCTGGTAGATGACGACAAAGTGGAGCTCACCGCAGATCGCGTCGACGAGTTCCGCAACACCGGCGGCTTCGATATTATCGGGAGTGGGCGTACCAAGATCGAGACGGATGAACAGTTCGCCGCCGCCCGCCGGACGTGTATCACCAATAAGATTGACGCGATCATCGTGATCGGCGGAGACGACAGCAACACCAACGCAGCCCTTCTGGCGGAGTATTTCGCCGCTCAGGGTGATGATATTTCCGTAATTGGGGTTCCCAAGACGATCGATGGAGATCTCAAGAATGAACACATCGAGACGTCGTTTGGTTTTGACACTGCCGTTAAGACGTACTCCGAGCTGATCGGAAATATCGAGCGGGACGCCAATAGCGCAAAGAAGTATTGGCACTTCATCAAGCTCATGGGACGCAGCGCAAGCCACATCGCCCTGGAATGCGCGCTTCAAACGCAACCTAACGTGTGCATCATCTCTGAAGAGGTGCAGCAGAAGAACCAAACGCTGGGTCAAGTGGTAGACGCTATTGTAGATGTTGTGGTGAAGCGCGCCGAGGCGGGCAACAACTTCGGCGTCGTCCTCGTACCGGAGGGGCTGATCGAGTTCATTCCTGAGGTGGGCACACTGATTCACGAACTCAACGACATCCTGGCGGAGCACGCCGACTATTTCGGAACTCTTCACACCTTCGAGGATCAATCGGAGTGGGTGAACAAAAACCTCACCAAGGACAGTTCGTACGTCTTCTCCTCTCTTCCCACGGCGATTCAGCGTCAGCTTCTCATGGACCGTGATCCCCATGGTAACGTGCAAGTCTCCCGAATCGAAACGGAGAAACTCCTGATTGAGATGGTAGAAGATCAATTACGCCTGCTCAGTGCGCGCGACTCATATTCAGGAAAATTCAGCTGGCAAAACCACTTTTTCGGCTATGAGGGTCGCTGCGCCTTCCCGAGCAACTTTGACGCGGACTACACCTACTCCCTGGGCTACACCGCCTTCGTGCTCATTGCCAACGGGCTCACCGGCTATATTTCCAGCGTAGGAAACTTGAGCCGCCCCGCCGAGGAATGGACTGCCGGAGGGGTACCGCTGACGATGATGATGAATATGGAACAGCGCCACGGCAAGAAGAAGCCGGTCATTCGCAAAGCGTTGGTAGAATTGGACGGCGCGCCCTTTGCGGAGTTTGCACGGAATCGGGACACATGGGCTCGAGAGACGGCATACACGTATCCAGGAGCAATCCAGTACTTTGGTCCATCCGAGGTGTGTGACGCCCCCACCATGACACTGCTCTTGGAGCACGGGGCCTCAGCCGCGGATCGTCCCCGGCTTTAGGAGTGAAGCGTTGATCGCGGCCAGGGTGTGGGCATACTCCACCGCCTCAACTAACCCCGCTCCCGCGAGGCGGGGGCCGGTGCCGGCTTCCTCTGAGAAGAATCGAGCTGCCAGGGCCGCCATCATAGTGTCTCCGCACCCGATCGTATTCACCGGCTCCATGGAAATCACATCGACGCCATGGAGTCGGTCTGATTCGCTATCATAGACGATACTCGGCTGCGATCCTTGCGATAGCACGACGGTGGTTCCCTCGTGCGTCAGTCTTCGTATGATCGGCAGAAACTTCTCCCGCACGTCCGCCATGTCCAGAACCGAGAGGCTCTTGGATTCTGCCTCCGCCAGGCGCTCCTTCAATTCCGGAGTGAACGTTCCGCCAAACTCCCGGGCGTTTATCTTCACCAACTCCGGACCCTTTTTGATCGTTTCCCGCAGCAGTCCTCCGGACACATCCACGCCCACCGGTACCGCCGCGTCCCCGGCGCGCTCCATCATGCGGAGGTAGAAATCGGTGGGATACCCCGGCGCCATGGATCCTCCGATGAGGAGTACCGTGCTGCGCTCAAGCTCCCGTTCAAACGCGTCCCACACCGCACGGACCGTCGTCCCATCCACCTCCGCTGAGGGCTCGATGAACTCCGTTGTAGAATGGGGATCCAGTTCTACGATCGTAACGCAAGTGCGCACCTCTCCGGGGGCCTCGGGAGCCACCACCTGCATGCCGTCTTCTCGGCATCCCTCCAGCCAGATGTCCCGATTCTCGCCACCGGCGTGAGACAGATGGATCGCGTCCACACCCAGCTGACCCAACACGCGGGCAACGTTGGCAGCTTTGCCCGCAACATCATGTCGGGCATCGTGGGCGCGGTTCACGCCGTTATGGAGCGTCCGATCAACCTGAATCGTCCGCTGGAGCGTGGGATTCAACCCCACCGCCAGCACCCGCATTACATCACCCTCCGCAAGATCGCGCCGCGAGCCGCTTCATCCAGATCAATCGGATGGTTCTTCATACCGGCGGACCGCGCCAGCGCATCGAGATCACTCTCTTGGAAGCCGTAGTCCCGGAGAGTGCCCAGTTCCTCCGCATACCCCGTGAACCATTCAACTAATCGATCCACCGCATCGTTCGATGATTCGGCGCTAAACCCCACCGCCCGAGCCGCGGCGGCGTACCGCTCCACCCCCGCGGTATCGGAGCGGGCCCGCATCTCCTCCACCGTGGCCGCGGTTACCGGACCAATGAGTAGGCCACATACCACTCCATGGGGAATATCCCTCCGAGCTCCCAGGGGGGAGGCAAATCCGTGAACCAGCCCCAACCCCGCATTGGCAAGGCAGACCCCACTGAGGTAGGCGGCGATCGCCATATCCCGGCGCAGGAGCGGCGAATCGGCGCCCCCGACGAGCGCCTCCAAGGCGGGTCCCGCCAGGCGCAATCCTTGAGCGGCCAGCGCGTCGGTAATGGGGTTGGCCTGAGTCGAGACATACGCTTCCAGGAGCTGAGTCACCGCATCGAGACCGCCGGCAAGCGTCACCGGTCGGGGACAATCGACGTGGAGCAGCGGATCTATCAGCGCGGTGTGGGGAATGAAATGGTCGTGTCGAAGAGACTTCTTAAATCCGTCCGGCCCGGTCTCGCTGAGTACTGCGTTTTTCGTGGCCTCGCTCCCGGTGCCGGCGGTACTGGGAACGGCGTAGACCGGCAGGGTATCCCCCGGATGAGTCAGATCTCCCACGCCCTCCAGATACCGCGCGATACTACCCGCGGCGGCCGCCTCGCCAAGTCCAAGGCCCGCCGCCACCGCTTTTCCGGCATCGAGCACGCTTCCCCCGCCGATCGCGACCACGGCGGAACACTGCGGGAGTTCATCCCACGTATCGGCAATAATCTGATCAACTACTGCCGGAGATGGCTCACCGCGAACGGTAAACTCCAGGAATTCCGTCCCCGTATCCAAGAGATCATCCAGGAGTCGAGCCCATTGGTCCCGTCCCCGAATCGATCGGCCTCCCGTGACGACAATCACCGCGCGGTGTCCGCCGTCCCGAAGCATGGCGGGGAGGTGCGCAATTCCGTCCTCCTGTACAATCAAACGTGGTTGTCGAGCCATGGTAACGGTAGTCATCAGGTCAATCCTCCATCTTCGGCGTGAGCGCCATCGCCCTCGGGAGACGGCTCCGGTGTCGAACGCTTCGATCCCGGGGCCTCCGCTTGTACACCGGACCGGCTGGGAGGCAACGCAATGGTGCGATCTTCCGGGTTCTCCGCCGGACGATACAACACCCCTACATGCCCAATCACCTGGACAAGCGCCGCCGCCAGGTCTCGGCTCAATTGTTCCGTAATATCACGCCGCACGCTCTTGAAGTCGGTGAAGCGAATCTTAATCAATTCATGCTGCGCGAGCTCCCGATCCACGTGAGCGGCCACCGCCGGCGTGAGGCCCTGCTTGCCCACGGTAGCGACCGGTTTGAGTTCGTGCGCGTACTTCATGAGGGCCGCGCGTTGGTGTCCTTCAAGGGGGTTTGTCATACCTGCGCATGCTACACCGACCGTCCGGAGCGTGGAAAGGCGATGTTTTTACCAAAATTTAACATTTGAGCGTAGCAAATGCTATATGAATCTGGTTGAGCCCTGAACAAAAGGGCTGTATCATAGAGGTGGTTGTATAAGCCGAACAATTCGAGCTTCTACCGAAACGAACGTCAGGAGGATACTATGAGAAAGTTCGCCCTCATTCTGGGTGCATTGATGCTCACCGTTTCAATGGTTACCGTTGCGCAATCCGTCGATGATGACTTTGGATCGATGCGCGGCTGGACTGCTGGTCCGGGAGACTGGGTAGTCCGTGGAGGACGTCTAGTACAACAGGACGCTGGAGAACCCTTGGCTCGCGCAGATCGCGAGGTGACCCAAAGTGGTGAATACGAGTTAGAGTTTACGATTCGATACGTTGATGGTGGGTATCGCAGCGAAGAAGATCTCGAAGACGGTATCTATCACGCGGGCTTCGGCATTCATCTTGGTGTAGAGGACCCGGCACTGGAGAGCGCCTCCTGGGGAGCGGGCGAGAGCTATCTCCTGTGGCTCAACCTAGACACCCGTCCGGAGACACGCCGTGATCATCCCGAACACTACGGCTTTCGCGCGCAGGTCTACCAGAGCAACAGCAACACATCCATGGCGTTGGCACGAGATGCCGCGTTGGAGCAAGATCCTGAGCTGAGCAGTGTCGTTGTAGACGATTACATGAGTATTGACCTCATTGATGCGTTGAGCGCATGGGGTGTCGACCTCACCGTTGACGACCTGGGGCGATACCTCAACCAGGACGTTCCGGTCAATATCCGCGTCAATACGCGCACCGGACGGATCGGGGTCCTCGATCCTACTGCTCCGGTTCGGTTCTACTTCAACGTAGATCCCGAAATTCTCGAGGGTGACTATATCTCTCTGCGAACCAACGGCCTCGCCGCCAGCTACAACTACTTTCAGGTAGACTGAACAAAATAGTCGTAGTCATGGGGACCCGGCGGTCTACGGACGCCGGGCTGCCACAGACGCAGTTCCGTGCGCCGGGGTGTACGCCCGGGCGCATTTTTTTTGCGCAAGGCTCAGGCCGTGGTACAATCGGCTCATGAGTATGACATTACCCGTTCTCCTGGAGCACATCGCCGCCACCTACCCCGATAACACCGCCCAGCTCAGCAAAGACTCCACCGGCGTCTTTCGCGCCCGTTCGTGGCAGCAGCTCTTGGCTGAGGTAAACGCGTTTGCGGCGGGACTCTTGAATATGGGAGTTTCCCGGGGCGATCACGTAGGGCTTATCTCCGAGAATCGAGCGGAGTGGTTAGTGGCGGATCTTGCCGTTATGTCGATTGGAGCGATCGACGTGCCTCGAGGCAACGACACGACCCCACAAGAACTCTCGTTCATTCTCGGCTTCGCCGATGTGCAAACGGTGGTGGTAGAAAATCGAACACAACTCGAAAAACTACTCTCCGTGGCGGGAGACCTGCAGCAGCTGGCCCGGGTAATCCTTCTTGACCGCTTGCCGGAAGAAGCCATTCCACACCCCCATACGCTCACCCTCACCGACTATCCCACGGTCGTTACGGAGGGACGAGCCCGCCTTGCCGCAGACCCGGATCAGATCCGTACAGAGCGCGCCCAGGGAGACGGTGATGACACCGCCACCATCATATTCACCTCCGGCACCACCGGAGAGCCAAAAGGCGTGATGCTCTCGCACGCCAACTTCCTCCATCAAGTACAAAACGTGCCGCTCCTCATCCATGTGGGCCCCGAGGATATTTGGCTGTGCGTGCTGCCCGTCTGGCACAGCTTTGAGCGCATCATGCAGTACGTTTCCATGGGCCGCGGTTCGGCCCTGGCGTATTCTAAACCGATCGGGAAGATCATGTTGCAAGACTTTCAAAAGGTCCGGCCCACGTGGATGGCGAGCGTTCCCCGTATCTGGGAAGCGATTCGGGCGGGCATCTACCGCAATGTGAACTCGCAACCTCCTGTGAGCCGATCACTGTTTCGATTCTTCGTTGCGGTGGGGGGAATGTGGGCATCGCTGCGAGATCTCTTTTTAGGAAGGCTTCCGCGGTTCCGTAAGCGCCTTCGGCTCGTGGATGCGGCCGTGGCAGCAGTCCCGTTGGTATTGATAACACCCCTCAAGCTTCTGGGCGATCTGCTGGTCTTTCGCAAGATTCGCGCCAAACTGGGCGGGCGGTTTCAGGCCGGAATCTCCGGAGGGGGTGCGCTGCCCTCGCAGGTTGATCGGTTTTTTTCCGCCGCCGGCATTCTATTGCTGGAGGGATACGGCCTCACGGAAACCGCTCCCGTCCTCGGAGTTCGTGCGCAGGACCATCCCGTGCCCGGCACAGTAGGACCGGTTTTTCCCGGAACAGAAATAAAAATCGTTGATGAGCAGGGAGCGCAGCTCCCACCGGGCACCCAGGGCCGTATACTCGCGCGCGGTCCCCAAGTGATGAAGGGATACTATAAGCGGCAGGACCTCACCGACGGCATTATTGGACCGGGAGGCTGGTTGGACACCGGGGACCTGGGTATGCTCACCTGGGATAATGAACTAAAGATCACCGGCCGCGCAAAAGACACAATCGTGCTACTGGGAGGGGAGAATGTGGAACCCGCCCCCATCGAGGAGAAACTTCGTGAATCGGAGTATATCGCGCACGCAATGGTTGTCGGGCAAGATCAGAAGTTCCTGGCGGTACTGATCGTGCCCGATTTTGAGGCGCTGGAGGCGTGGGCCACCGCGGAATCGATTGTGGCCACAGAACGAGAGGCGTTGATCCAAGACCCGGCGGTGCGTCAACTGTTTAACCAGGAAGTCACGCGTTTGGTGAACGCGCAGAACGGGTTTCGCACGTTTGAACAGGTGAATCGGTTCGCGCTGCTTCCGGCGGAGTTCGAGGTGGGAGAAGAACTTTCGGCGAAGCAAGAGATTAAGCGTCACGTGATTGCGCAACACTATCAGGAGGAAATCGTCTCGCTCTTCCAGTAAATATCACCTGGGAGTACGTACCACCGGGAGAACTACAACCGATGAGCAGCGAGCAACTCTCGGAGGCGCGCCACGAGATGCACCATGGCAATGGTGTCCACACCACAGTATGTCACGATCTGATCCACATCTACGTCCGGTGCTGAGGCGTGTGTTTCGGAACGGTCCAGCACGTGATTTACCGCCTCGGCTTGAACGGCAGCGCGCATCTCAACCTCGTCCGTTCCCTCCGGGCTCGCGGCTACAGCCCGATCCGCCGCCCGTGTGTACGCCAAATTGGCATGCATGCCGTCCCGCAGCGGACTGTCCTCGTAATGGGCCTCGGTGAACGCCGGGAGTACTCGTTTGAGCGAGACCTTTCCACGCTGTTCCGGGTGGTACACTGCGAAATCGGAGAACGGCTCAAGAAGGTCGATCATCCGTTCAATTAACGCGGCCCCCACATCGGGGAGCTGGACGTGAGCAGCCATCTGCCGCACCATCGCGGACTCAAATCCTTTGCTAAAGACCACGATGCTTCCGCGAGTCCCCACCTCAGCGCGGAGCCACTGAAAGAGGTCTGCTCGTTGGTCAACGCCGGGAATCGCGGCAAACGTACCATGGTGAACCTCCCCATCGGGAAGCTCTTGACGATGGAGCGATGCGATCACCGGAACGTGCTCATACGGACCGACGCCCACAAATTTGGGGGTTGAGGGGGCATACGCTTCAAAGTCCAAAAAATGCAGCGGATACTCCAAGCGATTGAGGAAGTGCTCAAGACGTTTCGCGTCCACGTGCGTACTGTCGGACAACACCGAAGAGATCTGGATGCGTTGTTTGCCGCTGATCCGGCGTCCCGATAGATCCACGTCCCGCAAGTCGGTTATTCCTTCGTGGACAAGTTCTCGGGCAATGTGCGCCCCCTTGTGGAGGGTGAACACGCTGTACCGCTCTTCCTCCGCGGTATGCCGCGGTGCACAGAGACCACAACGCTGGGCGCATTGGTAGTCACTGGGTATCGGTGCCCCTGCGGCAGTCGCCCGCAGCGCCTCCACGTCTTCCGCCAGCGTGCGGGAGCGCTTCTCCGCCCGGCGTAGCAGATTGCTCTCCCGAAAGAGCGCGTGAGATTCGGGAGCGCCCACTCGATAACTCTTATCCAGATATGCAACTTGCAACTCCGCCAGGGGAATCTGCAGACGGGACAACACCAACGATGCTGTGGCCGCCTCCACGGCATACACGCCTCGCAAACCTGTTCCCGGACGAAACAAGGTAACCTGTCGGCCGTTGAGCCGCGGATGCCACACCATAAGGTCAAAGAACATCGCCTGATCATCGGCGATGAGCACACCGTTGCGAATGGATGCCTCAGTTTGGATGGCCTCCAGCGTGGCCTGGTGCCAGCGAGAGACCCGCTGTTCATCACAGACCAGATGAGTGATCGCCACGACCGGCGGACCGTCCTCCTCCCGAAGGATACCCTGCGACACATCCCGCGCCTGAGCTCCTTTGGTAGCTCCCCCAATTTCCACTACCCGAGCAACTTCTCGCAGGTTGGCCTCTCCGGTCATTTCGCGAGGAAAGGCGGGGATTCGCTCGTTGTTGGGCAAACACGCGTGCTTCCACTGGCGGCGACAACGCGTCCATAGCAGGATATCGGCGGGAGAAAAGATCATGTGGTACCGTTAGGCGCTCGCAGAACAGAGCTGGTACGTATCGAGGGCAATCTGGAGTTCTTCATTGGTGGGCTCCACGACAATTGTGGTTGGAGAGTAGTCCTTGGAAATGATTCCCTCCCGGGGACCGTTCTCCAGGTTCTTGCGATAGTCCATCACGATTCCTAAGTTTTCCAGCCGGTTGCAGATCCGCTCCCGCATCCTCGTACCATACTGACCGATTCCACCGGTGAACACCAAAATATCAACTTTTACGATATTGGCGGCGTAAGCTCCGATGAATTTCCGAACGCGGTACGCATACACATCCAACGCCTCGATTGAGTTCCGGTCGCCCCGCTCTGCCGCCTCTTCAAGATCGCGAAGATCGTTTGATTTTTGTGAGAGCCCCAAGAGTCCGCTGTCTTTGTTGAGCATCCGGTTGAGCTCTTCCGCGGAATACCCCCGTTCCATGAGATAAAAGATGATTGAAGGATCCAGGTCTCCGCTCCGGGTTCCCATCATGAGCCCCTCTAGAGGCGTAAACCCCATAGAGGTGTCTACCGACCGGCCGTCCTGAATTGCGGTAATCGATGCACCGTTTCCGAGGTGGCATGAGATGACGTTGGTATTGTCGATCGAGCGCTTCGCATAGCGAACCGCCTTATGTGCCACGTACCGATGGGATGTGCCGTGAAAGCCGTAGCGTCGGATTCGATACCTATCGTATAGCTCCCGAGGCAACCCATACAGATACGCCGCCGGGGTGAGCGTCTGGTGAAACGCGGTGTCGAACACGGCCACCTGCGTCCGCGTGGGAAACATCTCCATCGCCTCAATAATGCCGGTCAGGTTGGCCGGATTATGGAGCGGCGCCAACTCAATGTTCTCGTCGATCGCTTTTATCACATCGTCGTCAATGACCACCGATTCAGCGTATTTCTCGCCGCCGTGTACCACTCGGTGCCCTACCCCCCAGACCTCGTCCAGGGAATCCAGAACGCCGTTGTGCTCATCGATGAGCGCCTCCGCCATCATTTCGATCGCGCCTTTATGGTCTTCGGTTGCACGCTCAATTTCCATAGACCCGTTCCAACCGGACTGCTTGAGTACACTGTTGGCGTGGCCGATTCGTTCTACCACCCCTTTGCCGAGGCTCTCCTCCGACGGCATGTCATATACCTCGTACTTCAGCGAAGAGCTGCCGCTGTTGAGCACCAGGACTTTCTGTCCATCATTCAGTTTCCGTTTCGGCATCGCTCGATTCTCCTATTTCTTCGTCCGTGTTCTCGTCTTCCCCGGCACCGTTTGCCTCCGCCGCTGCCACCGCGCTGGCTCCCAAGTTATAGAGCACATCGTCGTCATGGGGGCGGACTTCATGAACCGCCAAGAAATCGGAAAAAGCGTCCCGAAACCGCTCTTGGCGATAGCGAGTGTTACCACGGTTAAACTGCGCTTGATCAAACTCTGGGTCTCGCGCCAGTGCTTCCGAGTATGCCGCTTCCGCCTCCGAAAGCTGATCTTCGTCATAGAACAGATTGCCCAAGTGAAAATACGGGACCGCCCATTCGGGGTCCACGGAACCGGCTTCTTCAAACGATCGTTGGGCCTCGCCCATTTCCCCGCGCTCCACGAGGGCGAGACCAAGGTTATTGAGCACTTCCGCGTCCTCCGGCGACTCCTCCAGCGCGCGACGGTACGCGCGTTCCGCTTGTTCGAACTGTCCTAACTGGAAAAACGCGTTGCCCTGATTGTAGTGCAACTCCAGGCTATCGAGGCCGTTGTCTCTTGCCTGTTCAAACAGCCGAACCGCTCGGTCATATTCCCGCAGGTCCGAGTGGAGCACGCCTCGATTATAGAAAATCTCCGCACTATCGGGAGCCATTTCCTGCATCGCTTCGTAGTAGACCAGGGCATCGTCGATCTCACCGGATTCCCGGGCCTCCACTGCACGCTCCTGGAGGGTATCGTACCGCTCTTGCCCTTCATCGGGAATGTCTTCCGGCAATTCCGCCGATTGCGCCCCCACACCGCTGAGCGCCACGAGAATACCGAACATTATGACCCATACCTTGGAGACTAGATCGCGTACCAACATGCGAGTAAGTGTAGCGAAAGGTGTATCGCGGGTAAAGTAACGGGGGGTTCGCGCTATCCGTCGTGCTGCAGGCGACCGGCCAACCGATCGGAGCTAAATTGCAGCGCAAACGTGAGCAATCCCGCCGCGAGGCCGGGAAACACCGAGAGGAACGGCGCCTGTGTCATATAGCGCCGAGCGTCGTTGAGCATGATGCCCCAACTGGGCTCCGGTGGCTGCGCTCCCAGTCCGAGAAAGGAGAGCGCGGCCTCAGTACCGATCGCCAGCGCCGCCAGACTTGCCGACTGAACCAGCACCTGAGGAACCACGTTGGGGAGCACATGCAGAACTGCCCGTCCGAGCGGCCCAGTGCCCAATGTATGAGATACCTGATAATAGTCCTGAACTACAGATCGGCGCGTCTCCAATCGGGCCACGCGGTACACCACCGGCGTATATACGATTCCCAGCGTCCACATCACCTGCAGGCGTCCCGGCCCAAACACAAGGGTCACCGTTACCGCCAGTAGCACGGTGGGAAACGCGAGGACGCCGTCAGTGAAGACCCGCAGCGCCCGATCCATCCACCGCGATCGCAAGAGCCCCGCCACCATCCCCACGGCCGTCCCCAACACTCCTGATATGGCGGCGGACCCCATCGCGACCATGTACGAACTCCGCGCACCGTGGAGCAATCGGCTCAGCACGTCCCGGCCGAGATGATCAGTTCCAAGGGGGTGCCCCGGCGCTCCGGGAGGGAGAAGTGTTCGATCCAGCCGTTGCAATAACGGGTCTCCCGCAATGGCCGTGGCGCCAACGCTCAGTACCGCTCCGGCCACCAGAACGAATAACGCTCCTCGTAGCGCCCAGTCACGGTTATCCGTCATTGCCGGAATCGAACCTCCCGCAAATCGAATGTGTCGAGTTGACTATCCATATGGAACCCTTCAATTCGATGATCGAGCCCTACATAGCGATAGGGCGTACCCACAAAGACAAACGGCAGTTCCTCAGCCATACGCCGCAACGCAGTTTCATAGAGCTCCGCCCGTTCCTCGGAATCGGTTTCGCGCCGCGCCTCTTCAATGGCGGTGGCCGCGGCCTCGTCCTCCCATTGCACGTACGTTTCCTCCGTGCCGTATCGCGCCAGGCGACCGTGCGGATCGAGCTTACCCGTGTGACCAATGACCGTCAGGTCAAACTGACTGTCGCCGTAGATATCGGAAATCCACGTCGACCATTCCACCAATTGGAGTCGAACCGGAAATCCCGCTTGCCGCAGCATTTCGTGGTACAGCTCACCAGCGCGAATGTGCGGTTCATAATTCTGCGGCACGGAGATAACCAGTTCATCTTCAAATTCCGTCTGTTCCGCGATCTCGGCGGCGTATTCCCGATCATACTCGTAGAGGTCGGTGAAATCACGGTAGTAGGGGTTGTCCACATCCATAAACGTGGCTACTTCCACGCCGCCGGCGTAGGCGTTGTCCATGATCGCCTGCTTATCGATCGCGGCGTTTATGCCGCGTCGCACCGGCAACTCGTCGAGCGGCTCCCGCTGCGTGTTGATGGCCAGCACCATCACCAACGCGGAGGTCCCCTCATAGATCTGTACGTTGGCAGCATCCCGCAGCGTCGAAAGCTCCGGCTCCACCACCAAATCGGCCACGTCTATCTGCCCCGCCTGCAGCGCCTGCGCCATGACGCTCTGTTCGGTAATGGTCACAAACTCCACCCGTTCCAGAAGGGGCCGGCCATCCTGCCAATACTGATCGTTGCGGTCGAGGACGAGTTCGTTATCGCGAACCCACCGCACAAACCGAAAGGGGCCGGTCCCCACCGGTTCTGATCCGAACGCGTGGCCGGAGTCGATGAGATCCTTGGGAAGTATCGCCGACCATCCCGACGCAAGAGTGGCTAAAAACGGCGCGTGCGGCTCGGAGAGCGTAATCACGACACGGTCCGCCGCGGGAGCCTCAACCGACTCGATCATCGAATACTCGTGGCTGCTGGGTGAGCCAAACTCCTCATCCCGTAAACGGTTGAGGCTGGCCACAACATCATCCCCGGTGAGCTCGACCCCATGGTGAAACATAACTCCCCGACGAAGCTCGAACTCCCACACACGTCCATCCTCCCGCGACTCCCACGCGCGTGCCAGCGCAGGAACGATCTCCCCGTGCCGATCAGGTTCCACCAGCGTGTCATAGACGCTTCGCATCGTTTGAAACGTGAGCGTCCCGGTAGTGGCGTGCGGATCGAGCGTGTCCGGACTTCCGGATAGTCCGAATACGAGTTCCTGCGGTGGCGCGGCGTCCGCCGATTCCCCCGCTCCCGAAGCCCAAAGTGACGCTATTCCGACTGAGCACAGTACGATCACCAGTGCCCATGTAGTCCTCATGCTTCCCATAACCTGCCTCCTCGCAGCTCGTACTGCGTGTCACAGAGAAAATCCAAGACGGAATGATCGTGGGAGATAACGATCATCGTCAAGGTCATGCGCTGATGGAGCCGTGTCAGCAGGTTCAGTATACGCGCTTGTACACTCGGATCCAACGCCGCCACCGGCTCGTCCAGCACAAGCAGCTCCGCTCCGCTCAACAGCGCCCGTGCCAACGCCACGCGCTGGCGCTGGCCTCCCGAGAGCTTGCCCGGTCGCATCGACAGGACGTCCCCAGTGAGCCCCACCTCCTGTAACGTGTGGATCATCTGCGCGGTGCCGCGCCGCCGCGCCGCGACGATCCCCCTCAGGCTACCGTCGCCGAGCGCTTCCGCCAACGTCCAGCGTAACGGTAGCCGCGGATTGAGCGCCTGAAGCGAGTCCTGGTACACCAAGTGAATCCCGGCAGCCGCGGCACTCAGCGTTCCCCCAAAATCGGTGTCTACACCTGCGATAATCCGCGCCAGCGTGGTCTTTCCCGTCCCCGAGGCCCCCCGAATACCTATGCAGGCCCGGGACGACACGGACAGGTTCACCTCCGCAAGGACTGTGGTGCCCCCGAGAACGCGCGTGATCCCCGATAACTGCAGCGCCGTCGCCGGCGTCATCGCCCCACCCCCTGCACGGGATTGTGGCACCGGTACCTGTGCTCCGCGTCCCAAGCCGGCATAACTCGGCAGGCGCTGGTGGCGGCCGGACAGCGAGGCAGAAAGGGACATGCCTCCGGCGCCGCGAGCACTCCCTCCCGTGGAAGCGGGATTTCCGGAAGAGGCTCCCCACGGCGCTCCCGGGACGGAAGTGAATTTACCAGAAGCGCGGTATACTGATGCCGCGGATCGGCAAGTACTCGAGCGGGCGGTCCGTACTCAACGAGTTGCCCCTCATACAAGACGTGCACGTCGTCCGCCGCGCGGGCAACCAATGGGAGATCATGGGACACGAAGACCACCGAGAGCCCGCGGTGTACCGCGATAGCACGCAGGAGTTGGAGAATCTTATCTCCCCGCTCCGGGTCAAGCGCACTGGTGATTTCGTCCGCCAACAATAGCTCCGGCTCCGTGGCCAGCGCCATAGCGATTCCGGCCCGCTGCACCATTCCTCCGGAAAGCTCAAACGGATAGCGATGAAGCTCCGCGGACGAGAGTCCCACCAATTCCGCCAGCTCCGATATCCGCCCGGCTACGGTCCGTCGGGCGAGTTTCCGCACGTGCACGAGAACTTCGCGAAGCGAGCGGTCCACGCGCCACCGTGGATTGAAGAAACCCGCCGGGTCCTGGAAGATCATCGCCGTCCGCGGCACCGGCCCGTCGGAACACTGCCACGAACTTTCCAGGTTACGGGGAGTGACTCCCGCCAGCGCGCGTAGGGTAAGTGTTTTTCCACTGCCGCTTTCACCTACCACGCCGTGGACCCGCCCCGGAAAGAGCGTCACATCCAACGGTCCCACGAGGCGGCGTCCATCGCGAAATCCAACCGTCACGGCGCGAAACGACCGGGCAGATTTCATAGACGCTGCTGCCTCAAGCGCGGCCAGAGCATACCCAGTATGAGATCGCCCACCATAGAAAAGAGAGGAAAAGCCACACCAAAGATTACTACCACCGCCTGAATCACCGGAAGGTCCCGCTGACCGATCGCCGTCAAGGCCAGTCTCCCCAGCCCTGGAATGCTGAAGACGTGTTCCACCACGATCGCGCCGGCCAGCAAATATCCGGCTTGAATCGCAATTACCGTAACCGCAGGGATAAGCGCCAGGGGAAGCACGTGGACCACGGCGATTCTCCCCCGAGGTACGCCGAGGGAACGGGCCGCCACCACATGGGCGCTTCTCAGTTGTTCTGAGAGCCCCGCACGGATCGTACGAGACAGGACCGCCGCATTGCCCAGTGACAGCGCCACCGCCGGAAGTACCAGCCGTTGTACGCCTTCTCCGCGGACAATGGGAAACCACCCCAGATGCAGACCAAAGTACGACAGGAGGAGGAGTCCTACCCAGAATTGTGGGAGGGCGAAGGAGGCGTATTCCACTACACGGACACTGAGGGATGCCGCTCGGCCCAACCGAGACACCAGCGCCAGTATCACCGCACCGGTGATACTCAACACCAGGGCGAACCCCGCGAGGGCGGCGGTCACCGGCAACCGCTGAGCAATGAGTTCCGCCACGGGAGTCTGTTGCGTGTAGGAAATACCGAACGAACCACGGAGCAACCCGGTGATCCAGTCAACATAGCGCGCCGGCCACGGCGCATCGAGGCCCAACTCCACCCGGATCGCCTCCACCGTGGCGGGCGCCGCGTCCATTCCCGCGATTACCGCCGCGGGGTCGCCGGGGACGATTTGGAGGAGAAAGAACGATCCGGTAGCGACAAGGAACACCACCGCCGCCGTATGCAGAATGAGCGATACCGTCCAGCGGAGTGTCACAGGGAGGTTAGCTCAGGGCAAGGACGATGCGCTCCAGCACCTTCTTACGGTCCAACGGTTTCACGATATAGTTCTTGGCACCGATCATGAGGGAGTTCTTTACGAGGTCGTTCTTACCCAGGGCACTGATCATAACCACGCGCGCGTTCTTGTCGTACTCAATAATCTGTTGCAACGCGGTGACGCCGTCCATTTTGGGCATGGTAATGTCCATCGTTACCACGTCCACATTGGGATGCAGCTCCTTGTATTTCTCCACCGCCTGCTCACCGTCCGCGGCGGTACCCACCACTTCAAATCCCGCCGAAGTCAGGATCTGACTGAGTTGCTTTGCCACGAACATAGAATCATCCACGACCATCACACGGTACGGTGATCCGTCGGGGCGCAATCCTTCAGGCTCTTTCTCGTTTAAATTGGGGAAGTCACCCTTGCTTTTCATCCGCCTGAGCTCCTTATACAGCTTCTTATACCTCAAATTTCGGCTGATTGCAACAAACGCCCAAGGGCGTATTACGAAAACAGGCCGCTCATCATATAACGAGCGGCCGGTTCGGGGGAGATATTTTTAATTAGTTTTTTACATCGCTTTTTACTTACCCTATAGGAAGCAACATTCGTGCCAGGCAAGCGATATCTTAGTGTCTATCTCTTATGTTGTTGTGGTACCGATAGATACGTCGTGACCAGATACTTCCGCATGGTTGGAGCACGGGCGCGGTATCACGGCAAACTATGCAATATGCATGATTCAATAATGCAGTGTGCATTGCAATGCGTTTTGCATCATATAATCGGGAGATTCCGTGGGGAGGTCAGGACTGAGACGACAGCCGACGGCTCAAGGTAGATTGCGATATCCCGAGTAAACGGGCGGCGGCGGTTTGATTGTAGTCTGAACGGCGCAACGCCTCGTGAATAAGAAACTCCTCCACTTCCTGCAATGGAGGAAACGGACCGGTCCATGAGAACCGCTCCCCGCTGCGGGAGGCATTCCCACTTGGGGCCGGCTCTGGAGCGCGGTCCAAATACTCTTGGAGAGCGGACACGGGAAGCGCATCACCACGCATGCGACTCACCGCATCCGCCATCATTGACTGCAGCTCTCGGACGTTTCCCGGGAACGCATATTGTCGCAAGATGTCTTCCACCGCCCTGTTGATGCGGGGTGTGGGCTTACCCAGCGACCGGGCAGTCTCCCCTGCGAAGAACTCCGCCAATACGGGGATATCCTCCGGTCGGTCTCGTAGCGGCGGTACCGCAATGAGATGGGAAATGAGCCGGTAATACAGATCTTTTCGAAATTGCCCCTCCCGTTGTTTCTCCACCAAGTCGGCGTTGGTGGCGGCAACAATTCGTACCTGCGCGTGGGATGGTTCATCGCTGCCCAGCGGGTAGTACTCCCCCTCTTGTAATAGCCGTAAGAGTTTAATCTGGCTATTGATCTCCATGTCTCCAATCTCATCGAGAAAGAGCGTCCCTCCCTGAGCGCGCTCTACCAGTCCACCGCGGTTGTGGTCCGCTCCGGTGAATGCCCCCCGGCGGTGGCCAAAGAGCGTATCGGTGAACATCACATCATCCAGACCCGCCACGTTGATTGGGACAAACGGTCCCTGCCGACCACTGGCGTCGTGAACAGCCCGCGCAATAAGCTCTTTTCCGGTACCACTTTCTCCGGTAATGAGAACCGCATGGGGGCTGGCGGCGATCGCTTCCACATACTGAAACGTCGCGCGCATCCGAGGCGATACGGTAATGATACCCGCAAAGAGCTCCGGATTGGACGGCCCTTCGGTGTCTTCGGCGGAGTCTTGCAACAGCTCCAGCCGCCCTTCCAGATCCCGCACACGAATCGCATGATTTACCGCGCTGCCCAGCCGGTTGCGGTCAAGCGGTTTGGTCATGAAATCGAACGCCCCGTGGCGCATGCATTGTACCGCGGCATCCACACTGTCGCTCACCGTCACCACGATAACGGGTATCCACGGAAGTTCCTCGTTCATCCGTTCCAGGACGTCGAATCCGGTGATACCCGGCATAAACAGGTCCAGCACTACCGCGGCGACCGACCGGGTCCGGACAATCTCCAACGCCTCTTCGCCGTTCTTCGCGGTAAGAATTGCCCCAAACCCAAGTCCCCGTAGATTGACCTCGATGAGCTCCAGCGCCACCGGATCGTCGTCAACGATCAGGATAGCGGTGCTTTTTTCATCCAAACGAGCCCCTCCGTGCACACATTTGTTCCATGGTAGCGTATTTTGGGGGGAATGGCACAAGATCAACGGGTAACATTCTTGAACAGCCGGTCGGTACCCCGTCGGCCGGGGGTGGCCTATTGGATGCAGGCCTCCGTGCGTTCTCGGTACAACCACGCCTTGGAATACGCCGTTCACCTGGCAAACCATCGAGGCGCGCCGCTGCAGGTGTTCTTTGCGCTTTCTCCAGGGTATCCCGACGCCGCCCTGCGTCACTATTGGTTTCTGGTGCAGGGACTCCAAGACGTGGCGTCCAACCTCAGGGAACGCGGTATACCGTTTGCGGTGCTGCTGGGAGATGCGCCGGAGGTGGCCGGCACAATCGCCGGCCGCGTGGGAACGGTCGTTACCGACCGCGGATACACGCGCATTCAGCGGCAGTGGCGCACCACGGTGGCGGATCAGATCGACTGCCCGCTGGTACAGGTCGAATCAAATGTGGTTGTCCCCGTTCATGCCGTGAGCGAGAAACAGGAATGGTCGGCCGCCACCCTCCGCAAGAAGATCCACCCCCTTCTGGAAACCTATCTTCACACGCCCCCGGAGGTCTCATATCAATCGGGAGACGCGGTACCGACCATCATTCCAGCGGGATATTTCCCAATCGTGGACGTGGCGGACATCACGACCCCGGACCAGGTGGCGCACCTGTTCTCAGTTGACACGGCGATTGGTCCCGTCTCCGAGTTTACCGGCGGTGAAGAGTCGGCTCGGACGCGGTTGAACACGTTTCTCAACCATCGTTTGTCCGGCTTTAACGAGTTGCGAAACGTGCCGGACCGCGACCACACGAGCCATCTGAGTCCATACCTCCATTTTGGACATATCTCGCCGGTTGAAATTGTACTCTCGGCGCGGGAACAGGTGGATTCGGTGCTCGGCGAGGGCGCCCGGGAAGACGTGGACGCATTTGTTGAGGAACTGGTGGTGCGCCGGGAACTGGCGATGAACTACACCGAGTTTAACCCCCAGTACGACCGTTTTTCGGGGCTTCCGGGATGGGCGCGGACCACGCTTATGGAACATAGCGGGGATGAGCGTCCGGCCCACTATTCGCCGAGGCAATTGGAATCAGCGGAGACCGATGACCCATACTGGAATGCATGTCAACGAGAACTGGTCCAGCGGGGCGCGATGCACGGATACATGCGCATGTACTGGGGCAAGAAGATTCTGGAATGGATGGATGACCCCCCGGAGGCAATGCACCTGGCAATCACCCTGAACGACCGCTACGAGTTGGACGGCCGCGATCCCAACGGGTATGCCGGAGTGGCGTGGTGTTTCGGGGCCCACGACCGGGGATGGCCGGAACGGCCGGTGTTTGGAAAAGTCCGTTACATGAACGCCAATGGATTAGCACGAAAGTTCAAGCAGATCGACCAATACCTCCACCGCTGGCGCGAGTAATGCGCGCCCGTCAACCGGCTGCAGTCCCGTACCGAGTAAAGCCCGCCATCCCGGCCCGCTCGCGACTTATTCGTCGAGGTCGATGTACTGCTCCGCCTCGCTGAGAATTGAGTCCACATCGGTAATGAACTGATCGAGCCGGCGGCGTTGCGTTTCGGTGTGATCCACCGCGGCCTCCAGAAAGATAATCCGCTCATGACCGGAGGCGATCCGACTCGTGTTGATTCGCATACGCCGACGGTTGGCGTCGATCTGGTCCTGCCGCGTTTCAATGTGATCGTACAATGACTCCACTCGATCTTCGAGCCGGGATTTGATCGTGCGCGCCCGACCGATCACCGCCCGGGAGCGTTCCTGCATCGCTTCGTCCACGATGGTACTGTTAATCTCATACAATTCCGTGAGTTCAGCCGAAACGCGGTCCAGCATCGGGCGCACCTCTACCAGCTCCATCCGGGCCCGGCGAATCTCTTCCCGGAGGGTAACGATCTCTTCCTGGAGGGACGCGTTCTGCGCGTCCCGCTCCCGATTAGCATCCTCAATCCGGGACACCTCTTCCTCAGCGGATGAGATGTCCACGTACGGCAGATCGCCCTGTTGAGGAAACACAACGGCCACGGTGAACAACATCACCGTGGCCGCAATCAGATATTTCGTCACCGGGACTTCCTCAATACTCTTCGAAGTCGGCGTCTAAATCGTCACTGCCCCCTCGATTGAGATCCAGCGAGATGCCGTTCTGATCATCGGCAAGGGCGATACCGGTCTCTTTCTTGCCGGAACCCTGCTTTCCGGCACCTGTAGCGGAACCGCGCTGGGGAGCCGAGCTACCGTTGGACGCCCCGGTCTGACCACCCTGCTGGTATTGACCGGTCTTGGTCGTATTGGTCCCGCCCGTACGCGACTGTGCCGCGTTTTGGTGGGACGTTGATCCTCCCGTGGACTGGGACCGACCCCCGGCCTGCGCTCCACCCGAAGAGGTGTCCTTCCCGGAACCGGTGGACGCCTTCAGCGCTCGGCCGCTGCGCACCGCACGACCGGCAGTATCCATCTTGAAAAAACTTACCGCTCGCTGCAGCTGCTCAGCCTGACCACTGAGCTCCTCAGACATCGATGCCATCTCCTCGGAGGCGCTGGCGTTGCGCTGAATTACCTGGTCCAACTGAACAATCGCCGAGTTGATCTGCTCTGCACCACTGTTCTGCTCGTTACTGGCGGCACTGATTTCCTGCACCAGCTCTGCGGTGCGCTTGATGTCCGGCACGATCGTCTCGAGCATCTCGCCTGCCCGTTCCGCCACCGCTACGGACCGCCCGGAGAGCTCGCTAATTTCGCCGGCGGCGGTTTGGCTACGCTCGGCCAGTTTCCGGACTTCGCTGGCAACCACGGCGAATCCCTTGCCCGCCTCACCGGCGCGGGCCGCCTCTATCGCCGCGTTGAGCGCCAGGAGGTTGGTGTTGCGCGCGATTTCCTCGATGATGGAGATCTTCTCGGCGATCTCCTTCATAGCGCTCACCGTTTCCCGCACCGCCTGGCCACCTTCCTCGGCATCGGAAGAGCTCTTCTGCGAAATCTTATCCGTCTGTAACGCGTTGTCCGCGTTCTGCCGAATGTTGGAACTCATCTCCTCCATGCTACTTGAGACTTCTTCGGCACTGGCGGCCTGTTCCGTGGCGCCTTCGCTCATCTGCTGCGCGGACTGGCTGAGCTGCTCGCTTCCGGAGGCCACGTTATCGGTGGCGCTGCGGATGTCGTTCACGATGTCCTTGAGCCGCGCGGCCATAGACCGCAGGGCATTGGCGAGATCCCCGATCTCATCCTTTTGTTCAACATCAAGCTCTGCCTGGAGGTTCCCCTTGCTCAGTTCGGTGGCAAACGTCACCCCTTTGGCCAGGGCGGTGGTGATTGCCCGGGTGATAATAACCGCGATCACAATCGCCAGAAGCACCGCCACCACGATCCCCACTCCCACGGCGGTGACCGAGGCCTGGACGGCGTCAACAACATCGTTTGTTATGACCCGCGTTTCTTCGATTCCGGCCAGGGCGATCGCCTGGGCGGCCCCCAAGACTTCATCAGCCGCTGCCTCGCGTTCACCCTGGAGGGTCCCCAGCTCAGCGTAGTTGTCCTCTGTGCGTTCCACAGCTTCGCGATAGGAGTTGGCAGCGGACTCCACCTCGTCCAACTCCGCCAGGTCGGCATCTAATTGGGTTACCGCGCGCACTTCACTAATAAGGGAGGGGATCTCCTGCAATTCGGCAACGGTATCTCTCAGTACTTCAACATCGGTGGTCAATTGCGCTCGAAAATTGCTCACCCGCGCCTCATTCCCGATGTCCAGGATATCGTTCACCCGGTTGATCTTGAAGAGCCGCTCGTCAAGGGCATCTTCAGAGGCGCCCTCAGCAATCTCCGTCTCAAATTGCTGGTTTTGACTCTCCAACAACGTTCCAACCGCCGATACAAA
>JBMCMH010000017.1:0-30066 GCA_048614515.1 Alkalispirochaeta sp.
CGGCGGGGCGGTCGGCTCGCGCGGAGCGACCTGGACCGGCGGTGGTTCCGCCGGAGGAGCGGCCCTCCCCGGCGGTGGCGCCATCGCTCACCTGGTAGCGGCGCAGCACCCGGACCGATTCGTCGCGATGCAGCAGACCTTCGTCTCTCAGGTCGGAGGTGAGGCGTTGGGAGGTGACATCGAAGTCGCGGCGGGGAGCGACGATCAGCGAAACGGTCACAGTCGGCCTCGCAGCGCCGCCAGGTACTCCCGGTGCGTGGCGCAGATCGCTCGGGTGCGCGCTGCGGCGCGCCCCGTATAGTTGGCGGGATCGGCGAGGAACGCCTCGGGATCACCGCCGGTGAGTCGCCGATAGGTGGCGGTGATCGTACTCCAGAGCGTCTCGTTCTCCCGGGCGGTGTCGAGAATGCTGTTGCCGGACTCGTCCGCGGCGAGGGTGAGCTGCCGCAGCTGCTCGTGGGCATCCTCTACCCCGCCGGCGGCCAGCAGAATATAGAGCGGCTCCGCCAGAACGCGATGCACGCCGGCGCGGAGGTTGCGCTCGATTCCCTCCTCGTCTATGTGCAGGCGCTCGAGTATGCGCCGGGTGCGCTCCGCGGCGGCCACAAACCCCGCGATAAACTCCACCACAAACCGCCCGGAGGCGGAGTTAGAAAGGTCGCGCTGGTGCTCGGAAATCTGATCCATAAACCACGTCATGCTCCGCGGCGCAAACGTCTTCCACAGACTCTTCACGTGTTCCGCGTTCCAGGGGTTGCGCTTGTGGGGCATGGTGGAACTCCCCACCTGTCCGGCGGCAAAGTATTCGGAGAGCTCGCCGATCTCCGAGCGTTGCAGGTGGCGCAAATCGTCGGCGAGATTTGCCAGAACCCCAAAGGCGGTGTTCATCTCCAGCAGCAACCGCAACAGCGGCTCGGGACTCACGATCTGCGTGGCGTGCTCCCCCGGTTGCAGTCCGAGATCCGCCAGGACGTCCCGTTCCAGCTGTTCCGGATCGGGGTGGAGAACGCTGGTGGCGTTGTACGCCCCCACCGCGCCGGCGAGCTTTCCCTTCAGCTCACCGTTGCGCCGTTCTATTTCGGGTATCGCCTGCCCCAGACGCGAGACGTACTCGGCAAAGGCGTATCCCATCGTGATCGGCACCGCGTGCTGGCCGTGGGTACGGCCGATGGAGACCCGCTCGGCGTTCGCTTCGGCCAGATCGATCAGGATCTCCTGAACCTGCATGAGAAGCGGTAGCACCACCCGGCGCGTCACGTCCCGGTATCGCAGGGCCGCGGCGGTATCGAGAATGTCCACCGAGGTGGCCCCCAGGTGAACCAGGTGACGAACGTCGCTCGGGAGGTGGCGCTGGATCACATTGACGATGGCGCGAATGTTGTGGCGCGTCGTCTCCTCTTCTTCGTACACCTCTGCGGCGGTAACGTGCGCCGGGAGCGCCTCGGCGGCGGTGACCCACTCGTCTCGCTGAGAGGACGGCGGCATCAGGGTGCGAATCAGGTGCACAAGAAGCGTGGCCTCAACGCGAACACACTGCGTAACGGCCGCTTCCTCGCTAAGGAGCGCGCTGAGCTGGTCAAAGAGCTCGCGATTGGCGATCCAATACCGGTGATCGAGGGGGGATAAATTGCGGAACATGTCGTGGGGCTGCATGGCGCATGATGCAGAAGCCGACGGTGCTTTGTAAAGGGGCGTATATTACGAAACACGTTCGTGGACACCTGTTGACCAGGCATCACCTCCGTGCTAAACATACAAACAAGGATGTATGTAAAATGAAACGAACGAAAGAAGAGGCCGCCCAGACCCGGGAAGAGATCTTTCGCGCCGGCATCAAAGTCTTTGCCGGCAAGGGCTACGCCGCCGCTACCCTCAATGATGTGGCTCGCGAGGCGGGCGTCAGCCGGGGGGCAATTTACTGGCATTTCGAGAACAAACCGGCGTTCTTCCAGGAAACGGTGGCCCGGCTCAACGGAATCTACGACAGCCTCGTGGAGGCAACGCTGGACACCACTGGTACTCCCACGGATCTGGTTGAGACGGCGATCACAAGGATCATCGAACGGTTTGTGGAAGATGAAGAGTTCCGTTCTATGCAGGAACTGGTGATTCGGACCGCCATGAGCCACACCGCGCCGGTAACCGCCGAGAACCGCCCCATCGGCCGCGGTGACGAAACCGCGATGCATCTCCTACAGCAGGCGATCGAGCGCCATGAACTACACCACGACTGGTCGGCCCCCGTGGCGTTGCACGCGCTGGAGGCGTTTGTTGCCGGAGTCTTTCTCATGATCCTGGACCGACAACTCAACCCAACGCAGGAAGAGATCCGGCAACTGGCGGCATTTGTACGACGCGGCTTTACCCCCGCGGATAAAGGAGAACCACGATGAATCGATATGTATTGTTGGCCATGGCGAGCGTTGCCCTCATCCTCGGCGGTTGCGCGGCCGACGAATCCGCAGACGCGCCGCGCAGCATCGATGCGATCCACCGCGATGATGGGGTGCCCGTGGAGGTCCGGGCGGTTGAACAGGTACCGTTTCGCACCTACATGAGCTTCACCTCCAGCCTCAGTGGCGCTGCCGAATCGACGGCGTCCTCCATGGTCTCCGACGCGGTGTCCGAGATCGCGTACGCCGTCGGTGACTATGTGGAAGCGGATACCGCGGTGGTACGCTTTCCCACCGACAATCCCTCGATCAACTACGAGCAGACCCGCGTCAACTACGACAGTGCGCAGACCGCCTTTACTCGAATTCAGCGGTTATATGAGGACGATGGAGTATCACAGCAATCCTACGACGACGCTCGTACTCGCTACGAGGTAGCCCGGGCCAACTGGGAATCGGTCCAAAAGATGACCGGCGTCCGGGCGCCGATCTCCGGATTCATAACGCGAATCAACGTCTCCGAGTCGGACAACGTCCGCCCGGGGGATCCGCTGTTCACAGTCTCCGACTTCGACCGGCTAAAAACCACCGTCTGGCTCACCGATCGCCAGGTGCAGGATGTTTCAGTGGGCCGGCCTGCGCGCGCCCTATGGCAGGGTGTGGAAATCACCGGAGAGGTAGTGCAGGTGGATATGGCGATGGATCAGACCCGCAAGGCGTTTGCCGCCAAACTGCGGTTCAACAATCCCGAGCTCCGAATACGGAGCGGCGTTACCGCCTCGGTGGAGATCGATACCTACCGCACGGACCAAGCCCTCATCCTCGACCAAAGCCAGATAATCGAGAGCGGTGATGAGCGCTTCGTGTTCGTGGTCCGCGACGATACCGTTCACCAGATTCCCATCACGATCGGACCTCGGCAGGGCTTGCTCGCGGCGGTCGCGTCCGGGCTGGAGCCCGGCGATGAAGTGGTCTCAAGTGGCGTAGATCTGATCTCCGACGGGCGACGGGTACGGGTTATCGCGCGGCAAGACCGCCTGGTGCAGCGCTGAGGAGCGCTCAAAGGAGAACACCGATGTTTCTTTCCGATCTATCCATTAGGCGCCCCGTCCTGATGACGATGGCCCTGGCGGCGCTGCTGCTCTTCGGCGTCATCGGCTTTATGAACCTGCCGCTCAATCTCATGCCGGATATTCAGGTTCCCTTTGTGACAATCCAAACGGTCTATCCCGGCGCCGGTCCCGACCAGATCTCAACGGAAGTGACGCGGCGCATTGAGGACGAGGTGAGCACCGTGAGCCAACTGAAGAATATTCAGTCCTTCAGCTTGGACAGCGCCTCGATTATCATTTTGGAATTCGACCTGGACAAGAACCCCGATGTAGCCACTCAAGAAGTCAAAGACAAAGTCGACCAGATCATAAACGACCTCCCCGGCGACGCGCAGACGCCGGTGGTGGAGAAGATCGATATCAACGCGATGCCGATCGTCAACATCGTAATGAGTGGTGATATCGATCCGGTTCGCATGAGCCGTCTGGCAGAAACAACGGTGAAAGATGAGTTCTCTCGGGTAGCCGGCGTTGGTCGGGTTACCATTTCCGGAGCACGGGAGCGAGAAATCCGGGTTGAGTTTGACAACCGCATCGTCTACGAGAACGCGATCAGCCTGGCCCAGGTCTCCCAGATCCTGGCAGCCGCAAACCTGGACATGCCTGGGGGCAACATGCGCGCCGAAGATATGGATTTCTCGGTGCGCATGGAGGGTCAGTTTTCCACGGTGGAAGAATTGGCCGACCTGGACATTCCCACCGGCAGCGGGTCTCGTCGCCTCGGAAGCATTGCCACCATTCGGGATACGGGGGCCGATGTCCGCGAGCGAACCACCTTCTTTGACACCGTCTCCGGCGAACGCGACGAGAACACGGTCCTCGTGGGAATCGTAAAGAGCCCCGAGGGGAATACCGTTGATATCGCCGCCGATGTAATCGATCGGATACCCGGGGTTCTGGCACAGCTGCCGGACGGGGTGAGCCTTCGGGTTACCAGCGACAACTCGGTAGAAATCCGCGACACCGTCAACGACACGCTCATGAACATCGGCCTGGGAATCGGCCTCACCGCGCTGGTGCTGCTGCTCTTTCTCCACGACCTGAGATCCACCCTAATCGTGGCGTTGGCGATGCCGATGTCGATCATTCCCACCTTTTTTGTGATGGACTTCCTCGGCATGTCGCTGAATCTGATGTCCCTCATGGGTATCTCCACCGCAGTGGGAGTCCTGGTCATGAACTCCGTGGTGGTGTTAGAGAACATCTTCCGCCACAAGGAGATGGGCCACGACCGCACCACCGCCGCCGGCGGCGGCACCTCCGAGGTGGTAGTGGCGGTCCTCGCCTCCACCCTTACCAATATCGCCGTGTTTCTCCCGATGGCAAATATGGCGGGAATCGCAGGACTGTTTCTGCAGGAGTTTGCCCTGTCCGTCTCCTTCGCGACGATTTTCTCGATGATTATCTCGTTCACCCTTACCCCGATGCTGGCCTCCCGCCTGCTTCCCGACCATGATCGCAAGAAGCATCCCATCGGCGATGTTCTGGAATCGGGGTTTCACCGGCTGGAACGTGGCTACGGAGTGCTCCTGGAGCGCGTACTGCACAGCCGACTTCGCAGCGGCGCGCTATTAGTGCTCACCGGGGGGCTGTTTGTGGTGGCGATGGTGGGATTCGGCACGGTACCGTTTGAGTTTCAGCCGGAACAGGACAGCGGTCGCGTCCGGATCGATGTGGAGCTTCCGCAGGGTACCGCCTTAGCGTCTACCGCCCGCCGGCTTCGGACGATTGAGGAGCGGGTGGCCCAATTTGACGAGGTGACGACGGTCGTCACAACTCTCGGGTCCACCGGGGGCACCTCCAGCGGAACCAACCTGGCGGGGGTGGATGTTGAGCTTATCGACAAGGAGCTGCGTGATCGCAACAACGTGATCGCCGCCCGGATCGCGGAGGATCTCGCCGCTATTCCCGGCGCCCGAATCAAGGTGGGGACCGGCATGAACGCCATGGGCGGCGGGGCGGCGGTCACGTTCTATCTGCAAGGGCCCGATACCGCCACGCTGGCGGACTTCGCTCGGGAGGTGCGGCCGCGCCTCCAGGAGATTCCCGGGCTGATCAACGTGGATATTTCGAGCAAGCCCGGCCGACCGGAGGTCGTCCTGCACCCGGATAGACTCAAGCTCGAGGATGCGGGACTTTCGGTACAAGACTTGGCGATGGCGATGCGCGCCGCCGTGGAAGGCATGGTTACCACCACCTTCCGGGACGCCGGAGGCGAGTACGATATTCGAGTCACCATGAACGATGCGGACCTGCATGGCTCGGACGATGTGGAGACGATTATGGTCCCCACCCGGGCGGGACTCTTTCCCCTGGGGCATTTCGCCGAGGTTGAGCTGCAGCAGGGCGTAAACCAGCTCCTCCGGGAGGACAAGGTGCACGCGGTGGAGATTTCCGCCGACCTGAGTGGTGGCTACGTCCTGGGGGAGGTGAGCGAGCCGATCGAGGAAGCCGTGGCGGCGCTCAATATGCCCGACGCGTACCGGTTGAGTTGGGGCGGAGATACGGAACTGCTGGAGGAGACGGTTCAGGAGTTCCTGTTCGTGTTCATCCTGGCGATTATTCTCACCTACATGCTGTTGGCGGCCATCCTGGAGCGCTTTGGGCAGCCGCTGCTGATCCTTTCCACGGTGCCGCTCTCGCTGATCGGCGTGGTTGCGGCGTTTATGCTCACCGGAAAAACGATGAACATCGTATCGATGCTGGCGATCGTCATGCTCGTGGGATTAGTTGTGAACAACGCTATTCTGATTCTGGATTACACTAATCAGCTCCGCGGCCGCGGCATGGGTGTCCGCGCGGCGTTGCTGGAGGCAGCCCCCACCAAGCTCAAACCGATCCTCATGGCGAATATCGCTACCATGCTGGGCATGCTTCCCATGGCGCTGGGTATCGGAGCATCAGGGGCGGAACTGCGACAGCCCATGGGTATCGTCAGTATCGGTGGACTCTTCGCTGCCACCTTTCTTTCACTCTTCATTATTCCGGCGCTGGAAAACCTTATTGAATCACGAAAGTCCGACACGACGGAGACGGTATGAACGATCTAAACACATTATCTTCATGGCTACGGCGGGGCGCGCCCCGCGGCACCAGGGTTCTGATGATCGCCGGCATGTTGAGCCTGCTCACAATGATCCTGCCGCCCACTACCTATTCCCAGGCCGCGGGCGGCAATAGCGCCGACGGCGGTCGCCCACTCGCGCTGGAGGAGTACCTGTCGCTGGTTGAGGCCAACAGCCTCCGCCTGCAAAATGCCCGCACCGACCGGTCTTTAGCTGAAGTGCAAGAGCGGCTGGTCCGGTCCCAGGTGTATCCCACCATCGCCGGCCAGGCGGGCTACACCCGCAACTTCCTGGATATCGAGCAGGAGGTGCCGGTTGCAGCAAACACCCAGGCGGCCCCGGGAAGCTTTCTGGGGCTCGATCCGAACGCTGACTATTACCCCCTGGCGACACGTTCGGTCGACGTCAACCGCGACAACGAGTTCTCCCTAGGCCTTTCCGTGCAGCAGAAGATCTTTGACATGAGCGTCTTCCGCGCCCTGGAGGCGAGCCGCCGGTTCATCGATTTCACGGGATCCACCTACGAGGCGCAACGGCACGGCCTGCTCACGGAAGCAAAACGCCTCTACTTCCAGGTGCTTCTTTTGGAAGAGGTCCTGCGCGTGCGGGAGAGCTCCCAGGAGATCGCTTTCGACAACTACCTGGAAACGCAACGGCGACTAGAAAACGGGGTCGCCTCACCGCTGGAAGCGTTACGGGCTGAGGTGAACTGGAAGATCACCGAACCGGACGTCTCCCAGGCCGAACGCAACCTGAATGTGGCGCTGCAGAATCTGAAGACGTTTGCCGGTCTCGACCAAGCCGATGCGATTGAACTGGCGGGGTCTTTTGAGGACTATCCCGAACTTCCGCGCTTTGACGGCGCGTTTGCCCGGCGAGGGGAGCGTCCGGACTACCGAGCGCTGCTTGGCCGTCGCCAACTACAGGAACTGAACGTCGCCGCCGAGCGGGCCAAGTTCTATCCCACTCTTTCGGCGTCTCTCTCCTACGGGTGGCAAGGCAGCGACGACGGCTTTGACGTGAGCCCTGGAACGGACGTGCTCACCGCTGGGCTGAGCCTTACGGTGCCGGTGTTTTTTGGTGGCAGCCGCTTCGCGTCCATGGAGCAGGCCCGACTGGAGTTGAGCCAGGCTACCACGGCGATCATCATGGAGGATGAGCGGATCATCACTGAACTCGAGACGCTGCGTCTCACGCTGGAAGAGGCTCGACTCCGGATAGACTCGGCGGAGCAGACCCTCTCCACGGCGGAACGCGCGTATCAGGTGAGCGAAACGTCGGTGGCCAGTGGCTTGGCGACGCAACTGGAACTGAAAGACGCCCGGGTGAGTCTGGAGCAGGCGCAGCTCAACTACGTGAGCGCGGTCTTCGATTACCTCAGCGCCTACTTTGACTGGCAGTTGGCCGCCGGTGAAGGCGATCGCGGCCTGTAGCCCGGCAGGTCCCTACCGGGGAATCGAGAACTTGCTGGGATCGAACTGATCGTCCCCCAGCCACAGATCGATCCGGGTGCCGCCCTCGCGCTTTTTGATTTCCCCGTGCTTCACCTGCCATCCCACCAGGTTCAATCGCGCATTCCCCAGCATGTCCACTCCCGCCATAGATCCGTAGTATCCGGCAAGTTCCGGCCGCTGATCGGCGTGGAGCGATTTGTTTATTTCATCTATTTCTTCGTCACTCCGCTCCACATCGTCGAGGATGCTCAGATGAAACCCTTCGGGTTCGAGATGAAGGTTGATGACCATGCGACTCGGATCCGAGTCCAGTATGAAGTGTCCCACCTCGCCGATCAGGTGAAGCAGCAGTTCATTTCTCTGTTTCATTTTGCTCTCCGCTCAGACTGATGATGCCACTCCATCACGGACGCCACAAGGGTTGCCGTCAAACCACCAGCAAATCCGTTGTTATAGAGGGCGAGTCCCGAGTGCCATCCCCCGGAGCGCATCACAATCACGAAGTGGAGAAATCCGGCCGCGAACCCCACAACCACCCCGAAGCTCCCGGCGATCGGGGCTAGGGTGGTACCAAAGAGGAGTGCCAGAATCGGACCGGGAGCGGCGGGGTCGGCGCCGAACAGCAGCGTGGCCGCAAGAATACCCGCTACCACCGGCGTACAATTGCGCGGATGCTTTCCGAACGCTCCAAACCCCACCACGGTGAGAATCCCTCCCAGAACCGGCCCGTTCAGCGGCGCCCCCACCAGAAGCACGTAGGTCCACCCCGCTACGCCCAAGACTCCCATGTTCACCAGGGCTCCTCCCGGCGATACCATATCCATGAAGTCCGAGGGCAGCCGCCCCGAGAGCTTGGAAATCTCCGCAAAGCCGGTCCACGCGGCGCGTCCGGCCCAGCCCACGCCCGCCGCGATGAGCACCACCGATATCACCGGGATGAGCAGACGCAACGGGAGAGAGGGATCACTGTTCCAGATGAGGATACTCTCGAGTCCGGCTCCACCGGCTACGAGTATCGAAGCGACGAATAGCCCAATGAAGCCACTGGTAAGGCCCACGTTGTATAGACTGTATCCCTGATGCATGCGCAACATCGCCATCGCCGCCGGCGGGAGAAAAATACCCACTACAGCTCCCCCAGTCACGGCCAACGGCCACGATACCGCCCCCGGTAGGGACAGCTCCACGGCGAGGGCGGAAACGACCGGCGCCAACGCGGTGCCAAACAGCGCAATCAAGATATACTGGTTGAACTTTTTCCCCGCCAGCCGGGCGGAGATGAACACGCCAAGAATAATAGGCAGAATGTTGAGCGGCGTCTTTCCGAATAACCCGAACCCCAGCATCGTATAGACCACGGATAACGCCGGACCCGACATCTGGATCTTATTCAGCTTGAGCAGAAACAGCCCGATCAGGGCAACCAGCGCCGCGTTGACCATGGCCGCTCCGGGCCCGGCCACCTCCGAGAAATCGGTGATGAGGCGCGCCGGATGAAGCTGCAGGTGCAACACCCCCTCAAGTGTTTCCGCACCACCTTGCACCGCAAATCCTGCCGCGATGATGAGCACCAGTATGGAAAACGTCAGCCGAAACAGGATGGCATCTTTGCGATTCAGAATAGAGCTCCTTGGCGAAGGGGTATCGTGTATTCTTGCATGGGTTCATAAACGGCACAAGTTTTTTCCCAACCAACAGCGGAAATACCACCCGCATAGGAAACCGCATCCCCATAACTTCCTATTTCACCGATAGATACCTGGATAACCGATAATTATATATCGATAAATTGAACACGGTCAATGACCACGGTCACTTTTCTGAAATTTATTGTTGACCGCAGTCATTATCGGGTCTACGCTGATTCTCAAGTCGAAAGACAAGCACTTGTATCCGCAAAGGACTCACATCCCCTCTGCGCCCAACGTGTGTCAATGTAATCAGGAGGTTCTATGTTAGCCCTATTAGCTTCAATACCAATTCTGTTAGTGATCGTTCTCATGGTCGTGTTTGACAAACCCGCCAAACTCGTTATGCCCCTGGCATGGCTGGTCGCCTTGGTTCCGGCGGCGCTCGTGTGGGAGGTGCCTGCCAACTGGTTGGTGGGGCAAACGATATCGGGGGCGCTCAGCGCGCTGAACATCCTCATTATCGTCTTTGGGGCAATTCTCCTGATGAACACCCTCAAAAATAGCGGGGCCATCACCACGATCAACAAGACGTTTTTCGGCATCAGTAGCGACCGCCGGGTACAGGCGATTATCGTGGCGTTTCTGTTTGTCTCGTTTCTCGAGGGTGCTGCCGGGTTCGGCACACCGGCCGCGCTGGCGGGGCCGCTCCTGGTGAGCCTGGGATTTCCGCCGCTGGCCGCCGTGATTTTGGCGCTCATTGGAGACAGTACGGCAGTGAGCTTTGGCGCAGTCGGGACGCCGATTATCGGCGGCGTCCAACAGGTGCTGAACACGCCGGGAATCCGCGAATCGGTGGTTGATTACGGCTGGACCTTTGAAGGATTCATTCAGCAAGTAGGTGTCTGGTCGGCGCTACCCCACGCGATCATGGGTACGTTGATTCCCCTGATTATCGTCATGGTGCTTACCCGTATCTTCGGTCGGGAGAAGAGCTTCAAACCCGCCTTCGAAATCGCACCCTTCGCGATCTTTGCCGGGCTGTCCTTTACCGTCCCCTACGTCCTGATCGCGGTCTTTGTGGGACCGGAACTCCCGGCACTTCTGGGAGCGCTGATCGGCGTGGCGATTACGGTATTTGCGGCGCGACGCGGCTTTCTCGTACCAAAAAAGGTGTGGCAGTTTCCCGGGGAAGAACAGTGGGAAGACGGTTGGGTCGGTGTGGTGGAACCCCCCGCGCAGATTCTCGGTCGCAGTGACATTTCACCGATTCGGGCCTGGATGCCATATATCCTGGTAGCCCTCCTGCTGGTGCTCACGCGAATCCCCGCGTTTGGAATAAAAGCGCTCGTTACCGCCGATGCCGTCACGCTCACGTGGAGCAACATCGCCGGCACAACCCTCGGTTACAGCCTGCAGGCGCTGTACCTTCCCGGAACGATTCCGTTTATTCTCGTGGCAATTATCAGCATCTTTCTGCACAAGATGCCCCGCGAATCGGTTCGCGAAACGTGGTCCAAGAGTATTAAACAGATGGCACCCGCGGCGATTGCGCTGGTATTTGCCATTGCCATGGTGAACGTCATGCGCTTCTCCGGTAACAACGGCAACGGCACGGTGAGTATGCTGGAAGCGTTGTCCGTAGCCGCAGCAGCCGGATTCAGTTCGGTCTGGGCCCTGGTTGCCCCCTTCATCGGCGTTCTCGGAGCGTTCATGACCGGAAGTAACACCGTATCTAACATCCTCTTCGCTCCATTTCAGTATGAGGTGGCCTCCAGCGCAGAGATCAGCCGTACCATTATTGTGGGACTCCAGGTAGTTGGTGGCGCCGCTGGAAACATGATCTGTGTCCACAACGTTGTTGCAGCAAGCACCACCGTAGGTATGCTCGGCAGTGAAGGCCGGATCATTCGCGTCAATATCATACCGGCGGTCATTTATTCGATTGTCGTCGGGGTCATCGGAATGCTCGCGATCTACGTGTTCGTTCCGGGATTATTCTAAGTATTCAATTCAATAACGGGAGAAAAGACTGATGAACATAGTTGTTCCGATTAAGCAGGTCCCCGAGACCAGCAACGTAAAGATGGACCCCGAAAAGGGGACGATGATCCGCGACGGCGTCGAATCGGTGATCAATCCGCTGGACCTGTACGCCCTGGAGGCTGCCCTCCGACTCAAAGAAGAGCACGGAGGCACCGTAACCGCCATGACGATGGGCCCGCCCCCGGCGGAACTGGCGGTACGCCAGGCGATCGCCATGGGCTGTGACGACGGCATTCTCGTCTCGGATCGCAAGTTCGGTGGGTCCGATACGTGGGCCACCTCGTACACCCTGGCGCAGGCGATACAAAAGGTCGGTGCCGTTGATCTGGTAATCGCCGGAGAGCGCGCCACCGACGGGGATACCGCCCAGGTGGGGCCCGGAATCGCCGCGTGGCTGGATTTGCCCCTGGCCACCTACATCGCCCACATCACCGGCGTTACCAAAAACGGAATGAAGGTGGAGCGATTGGTGGAAGAAGGCTACCAACTCTTGGAAGTACCGTTTCCCTGCGTCATCACGGTGGTAAAGGAAATCGCGGCTCCGCGACTCCCTACCCTCTCGGGGAAAAAGCGATCCAAGACGCAGGAGATCCCGCTGTACAACGCGGAAAACATGGAGCTTGACCCGGGATCGCTGGGTCTCAAGGGATCACCCACCAAGGTAGTGAAAATCGCTACCCCCAAGGTTACCCGGGGAGGGACGGTTGTTTCCGCCTCCGGCGAAGACGGCGTAGTACGCGCCGTTGACCAACTCATGACGTTTCTTGAGCAAAAGGAACTGGTGTAAGGAGCCGCATGATGAGTTTTGTATGGACGATAGCCGAACAGTACGAGGGCAAACTCCGCGGAGTCTCATTCGAGCTTCTGAGCCGCGGGCGCGCCCTGGCCGACCAGTTGGACACCAAGCTCGCTTCGGTGGTAATCGGAGACGGCGTCTCAGAAGAATCGCTGCAAGAGCTCATTCATCGAGGTGCCGACGAGGTGTATTCGATCCAGGATTCTCGGTTGGCGGACTTCGTGTGTGAGACCTACAGCAACATTCTCTCCGACCTGGTTGAAACCTACCAACCCCAAATCATCCTCGCCGCGGCAACCTCCAGCGGACGAACCCTGATGCCCTACGTGGCGATCAAGGTTGATACCGGGCTCACCGCGGACTGCACCGAGCTGGCGATTGAGGAGGGAACCGGCAATCTCCTTCAGACGCGACCGGCGATCGGCGGCAACATTATGGCCACCATCAAGACACCGGACCATCGCCCGCAGATGTCCACCGTCCGGCCAAAATCCAGCCGGCCCCTTCCGATAGACACCTCCCGTGCCGGCAAAATCGTGGAAGTTCCAGTAGAGGAGCGGTACTTCGATAATCGGGTGCGCGTCCTCGGCTACCGCAGAGATGAGGAAGAGTTTGCCAACATCGAGGAAGCGGACGTCGTGATTGCCGGGGGCAAGGGCATGAAGAAGGCGGACAACTTCGCAATGCTCAAGAAGATGGCCGATCACTTTGACGGCGAGGTAGGAGCCAGCCGGGATGCGGTAGACCGCGGGTGGATCGCCTATCCGCACCAAATCGGCCTCAGCGGCAAGACGATCTCGCCCCGCTTGTATATCGGTGCCGGCGTATCCGGGTCGATTCAACACCTCGCCGGTATCAAAACCAGTGAGACGATCGTAGCGATTAACAATGATCCGGACGCTCCCATTCTCAAAGTCGCTGACTTCGGGATTGTCGGCGACCTCTTTGAGGTGATGCCGGAACTCCAGCGACGGCTCGACGAAAAGAAAACGGAGGCGCAATAAGATGGCAGCCAAAGCACCAGCAAAACAGAAATACAACGCCGTAACTCCCGAGATTGTCGGCGAGCTGCGAGGAATCTGCGGTGATCGCAACGTCATCATCGACGAGGAGCGAATGGAAGCATACTCCCACGATGAGACGAACGCCGAGGAGTATGGCCACATGCCGGAAGTTGTGGTGCTTCCCACCACCACCGAGCAGGTAGCAGAAGTGGTAAAACTGGCAAACCGGGAAGTGATTCCGATCACCCCTCGTGGCGCCGGATCAGGCCTCTCCGGCGGCGCCATTCCCGACCACGGCGGGATCCTCCTCACGGTGGAACGCATGAACAAGATGATCGAACTGGACATCGACAACATGGTGATCGTGGTGGAAGCGGGAATGGTGACCAACGATCTGGCCCAGATGGTGCAGGAGAAGAAGCTTTTCTTCGCCGGATACCCAATGAGTCTACAGTCGTGTTATATCGGTGGAAATATCGCTGAAAACGCCGGCGGCGGGAAAGCCGTCAAATACGGCGTCACCGGACGATACATTCAGGGCGTGGAGCTGGTAACCCCCACCGGCGAGGTGCTCTGGCTGGGCGGCAAGATCTCGAAAGATGTTTCCGGCTACGACCTGAAACAGCTGGTGGTCGGTTCCGAGGGGACCTTGGGCATCGTGACAAAAGCGATTGTGAAGCTCATCGGCCTTCCGTCGGCAAGCTCCAATCTGTTGGTACTGTTCAAGACCGCCCGCGAGGCGATCGACGTGGTTCCCACGATCATGGCGAAGGGCATCGTGCCCACCAGTATCGAGTTTATGGATCAGCTCTCAGTGCAAACCAGCTGCGCCTACCTCAACGAGAGCCTTCCGTATCAGGAAGCGGGGGCGATGCTGCTCCTCGAGGTAGACGGGACCAATCCGGACCAAGTGGAAGCTGATCTGATCGCGATCGGAGAACTGTGCGAACAGCACGGCGCCATGGAAGTCTACGTAGCCGAGGACACCACCACCAAGGAACGGATCTGGAGCGTCCGGCGAAATATCGCTGAAGCGTTTAAGGTATACAGCCCCATTCAGAGTCTCGAGGATATCGTGGTCCCCATCGCCTCCATCCCGGATGTAATCCCCGAGTTGGACCGCCTGAGCGAGAAGTACGGAATGAAGATTCCCTGTTACGGTCACGCCGGTGACGGCAACCTCCACGCTACCCTTGTGAAGGACCCGGACATGGACATGAAAACGTGGCACAAGAACGAAGGGGAGTGTTTGCGCGAGCTCTATGCACTCACCACGCGCCTCGGCGGAAAGATCAGCGGCGAACACGGCATCGGCATCAAGCGCAAGAATTACCTCAAAGAGGTTGCCAACCCCATTGAGCTGAAACTCATGGAGGGAATTAAGCGCGCCTGGGACCCAAAGAACATCATGAATCCCGGCAAGCTCTTTGATCTGACCTAACGCCCTGGCGTGATGTGCAAGGGGACTATATGGCTACCGTTACGTTGAAATATGGCCTTCACGGCCTTGATATCGATTTTCCAGAAACCCCCGGCTGGGCCGGGGTGCTCGAGCCTCGGCACCAGCCCGCCCTACCAGACCCGGACGCGGCGGTTCGGGACAGTCTTTCCGCCCCGATAGGCGCCGCTCCGCTTGCCGAGGTGGCCCGGGGACGGAGCAATGCCGTTATTGTCGTCAGCGACAATACTCGCCCCGTCCCCAACACCCTCCTGCTGCCACCGATCCTCGCTACCTTAGAGGCGGCGGGAATACCTGCTGCTTCCATCACGATTCTGATCGCTACCGGCATTCATCGCCCCAACGAAGGGGAGGAGCTGGACGCCCTCATCGGGGCGGACACGGCACGCCGGTATCGGGTAGTGAATCACTACTCCCGCCGGGAAGAAGATATGGTTCATGCCGGAGAAATATCCGGCGGTACGCCGGTCTATGTAAACCGAACCTACGTCGAGTCAGACCTGAAGATTCTCACCGGCTTCATTGAACCGCATATGTGGGCCGGCTACTCCGGTGGACGAAAATCGATCCTGCCGGGAATCTCCAGCGTAAAAACGCTCAAGTTCATGCACGGCCCGGAGATGGTGGCCGATCCCAATGCAACCTACGGCAAGCTCGACGGCAATCCCTTTCATGAAGCGGGCTTACAGATTATGGAGCGCGTGGGAGCGGACTTCATCGTGAATGTTACCCTGAATACCGAGAAAGCGGTGACCGGCGTCTACAGCGGCGATCCGGTAACCGCCCACGCCACCGGGGCGGCGGCCCTCGACCCCTACAGTACCACCGAACTCGATGCTCCGTTGGATTTCGTGGTAACGACCAACTCCGGTGCCCCTTTAGATGTAAACCTATATCAGACCTCTAAAGGAATCGCCGGGGTCGCACCGGTGGTGAAATCCGGGGGGGACGTGGTCGTTGCCTCGCGCTGCCCGGAGGGACTTGGCGGGGATGAGTTTGTGGCTGCCCTCAACGAGTTTACCACCCCCCAGGACTGGATTCGCCGAGCCTTGGCTCACGAGTTCTTTTACAACGACCAGTGGTGCGCCCAGGAGATCTTCAAGTGGATGAGTGACCACCCGATCCACCTGTACAGTGACGGCATTTCCGACGAGGACATCGGTCGCTATGGAATGCATCCGGTACACGATCTGGGACAAACCGTAGATACTTTGCTTGCAAAACATGGCGAGCACGCGAAGTGGGCAGTGGTACCTGATGGTCCGTTGCTCGTACTGCGCGTGAAATCGCGTAAATAGGAGACCAACGATGACCGATCAGAACACGCTGGCCGAGATTTTCGGTGACAACATGATTGTGGATACCAAGAAGGTTCAACGCTACGGGATCGATCAGGTGGGAGACGATCATTACCGTCAGGCCCCGCAGGCGGTGGTGTTTCCCACCACTACCGAGCAGGTAGTCCAGCTCATGAAATGGGCCAACACCACCGGCACTCCGGTAACGCCTCGCGGCGCCGGGAGTGGCCTTGCCGGAGCAGCGATTCCCGCCGCCGGTGGCGTGGTGTGTAGCTTTGAAAAGATGAATCGGATTATCGACATCGATATCGAAAACCTGATGGTGACGGTGGAGCCGGGAGTAATCACGAACGCCCTGGACGAAAAACTCAAAGCCCACGGGCTCTTCTTCGCGGGCTATCCGATGAGTGAAGATATCTGCTTTATCGGAGGCAACGTCGCTGAGAACGCCGGTGGTGGCCGCGCCGTAAAGTACGGGACTACCGCAACCTATGTTCTTGGGGCCGAGGTCGTGACGCCCACTGGGGAGGTGCTGCATCTCGGCGGAAAACGGCTCAAAGATGTTACCGGGTACAACCTCTTGCAGCTCATCGTTGGTTCTGAAGGGACCCTTGGCCTCTTTACGCAGTTGGTGATCCGCGTGATTCCCCGCCCCTCCGTTCGGGGAGTTCTCCTCGCCTCGTTTCCGCAGGCGGCGGAAGCAACCAAATGCATCGCCGCCCTCAAGCGCGAATCGAGTGAGATTCCCTCGGCGATCGAGTTCATCGACGGCGAGACCGCCCGGCGTACCAACGACAGTATGCGCAATACCGATCGCCGCACCCTGGACCCCGATGTTCAGGCGTATCTGTTGATCGAGTTTGATGGAGCCGATACAGCCACAGTGGAGGCGCTGCTCCAGGGAGCAGCGGATCTCGTGGCAGAGCAGGGAGGCACCTCGGATACGATGGGCACTCACGTGGAGACGATGGAAGCCGCCTGGAAACTGCGGAAACAGGTTCCGTGGTGGGTCAAACGAAACGCCGGATCCCATCACAGTCTCGAGGATGTGGTTGTTCCACCGGCAGCCGTTCCGCGGCTGGTGATGTTTGTGGAGCGGCTGCGTAGCACCTACAACCTACCGATCGCGGTCTTTGGCCATGCCGGCGACGGAAACTTCCATGTCACTCCCATGAAGGCGGAAGAGATGAGCCCCGAGCAGTGGGGAGAGACGATTCCGGCGCTGTTGGACGAGCTGTACCGGGAAGTGGTGCGCCTCGGCGGGACGATCAGCGGGGAACACGGTATCGGTCGTAAGCGGGTGAAGCACCTGTCCGCCGCGCTCTCTCCGGCGGAGCAACGATCAATGATCGCGATCAAGAACGCCCTGGATCCAAACAACGTATTGAACCCGGGAGTCATCTTTGACGCGACCCTCTCACCCGTATAATCCCGGCGCCCGCCGGGTACTCGGCATCGCGTCTGTTGTAGGCACGGGAGAGGTGTGGTATCGTCCTGGGTGATTTGCCGAAGACACGAAGACAACAACGCGCAGAAGAGACCAAATCCTCTATTCTCGAGAGCGCCCTGCACCTGTTCGACGAGCGGGGGTTTGATGCCGTAACGGTAGAGGAGATCACTCGCACCGCCGGCGTCTCCAAAGGCAGCTTCTATACCTACTTCGCAACCAAGAGTGACATCATCGTCGCTGAGTTCTGGAAGATCGACGACTACTACAAGGAGTACGCCGCCCGGAACTTTCGCCGGTACACCACCGCCACGGACCGCCTCTTGGCGTTTACCCGGGCGCAGATGCGCTACGTTCGTGACACGGTAGGCAACACGAATCTCAAGATCCTGTACGCAAACCAGACCCTGGAGTCCGGCAGCTCAAAGATCATCACCAACCAGCGCCGGCACTGGTACAAGATCGTGCAATCAACGATAGAGATGGGTCAGGAACGCGGTGAGTTCCGTACCGACATGAGTGCGGAACACTTGGCCCAACTCTTCAACAGATCGATTCGCTCGGTATTCCTGGATTGGTGCATTTCAGACGCGGAGTTCGACCTCGTAAAAGAGGGAGTAGCGTTCGTATCGGACTGGATTCTCGCAGCACTCCAGCAGGCGCCCACAACCGAACCGGGCTCGTGACGCTACGCCCGCCACACCGGCCGGGAAGCATCAGTCTCGCTGCCGCAGCCCCTCCGCCTCAATCACGTGAATCGCCCTGAGAAGGGCCCCGTTCAACGGCGTTGCAACGCCCCATCGTTGTCCCAGCTCCACCACCTTCCCGGCAAACATCTCCACTTCCGTCTTACGTCCCGCAGTCACATCCTGTAGCATCGATGTCTTTCCCTCTGGACCGAGGGTCGCGACCACCTCAAACCAGTGATCCACATCTTTTTGGGAGAGGGTCACCCCCGAGGCGTGGGCTACCGCGACCACCTCCTGCATCGTTTCACGCATCAAGCCGCGGGCCTCCTCCTCCCGGTGAAACACCCCGTAGGGAGCTCCCAACACAGCCGACCACTGGTTGATTCCCACGTTCAGCATGAACTTGTTCCACAGGGCATGTTCCATATCCGGAGGAACGACACAGGGAATACCGGCACCGGAGAGGTACTCCACCACGGCCTGAATACGCGGAGACGGGCGGTCCGGGTCGTTTCTGCGTTCCCCGATCCATACCGTTCCCAACTGCGTGTAGCGAACGGCGCTTCCCTCCCGGACGGCATCCATGCCGGCGGCCATCGCAAAGATAACGCGACTATTCTCGAGGGATTCTCCCAACGCGGCGGCGATCTGAGCTTCGCTGTCGATACCGTTCATTACCGAGAACACGACCGTATCCTCCCCGGCAACGGCGGCAACCGCGTGGAGTGCCTCCGGCAGGTGATGATGCTTTAGGGCCACCAGAATAAAGCGGGGTGCTGGAAGCTGTTGGTACTCGGCCGGCGTATAAACCGGAATGTGGAGCGCCGTGTCATTCACGACTACGCCGCCCTGTCGGAGCCGCTCAGCACGGGCCCCATCCGCGAGAAACGCCACGGGCATTCCCGCCGCACTCAGCCGCTCAGCGTACATCGACCCCAGCGCTCCGGCCCCAACCACGAGGGTCTGCTTCGTATAATCTTCCATGGTTGTCGTACAGTATAGCGCAGTATAGCTGCCCTGGGAGCTATCACCGTTGGCTCATTTTCTGCTACGTTGCATCCATGATTCCAATTACGGTTGTCACCGGCTTTCTCGGAGCCGGCAAAACATCTTTGATCGCGCATCTTCTGGACAATACGCAGGACCGCCGAATTGCGGTGATCGTCAACGAACTCGCCGCCTCCAGTATCGACTCAGCCTATCTCCACGGTGGTGAACACATCACTCTGGCCGATGAACCGTTATTGCGATCCGTCTCCGGCGGTCGCGCCGGTGCCGGCAAGGAGTCTGAAACAATCGATCAGCTCGTACAGCTTGCCACAATGGATCCCCCGCCGGACGCGATCGTCGTGGAAACTTCCGGCAGTTCGCCGGTGGCGGCGTTGGCAGACCGCATACACCAAGCTCCTGCCCTTGAGGGACACGCGTTCTTGGATTCCGTGATTACCATCATCGACGTGACCAGCGTAAACTTCTATTGGAAAGACCCCCAGTTACGAATCCTACTCCATGATCAACTACACAACGCTGATTTAGTCATTCTCAACAAGATGGACCGGGCAGGATTCTGGGTACGCCGGAGCGCGTTGGCGCTGGTAAAACGCGCCACGCACCATAGCGAACTGATCTCCGCGGAGTTCGGCCGGATCCCCGTGGAGGAGATGATCGCCACCGGACGCCGTTCCACGCGGAATGCGGCGATCAACGGTACCGAACAGTCTGCGGTCGTTAGTAATCCGCGATTCCATCCGGTAGTTGCACGACTAGTAACCGAAGCTCGCCCGTTTCATCCCGAGCGTCTCCACCAGTGGCTCGATTCTGAGTGGCCCGGAGTCATTCGCGTGAAGGGGTTCGCCTGGCTGGCAACGGACATGAACCAGGTGTATGTGATTGACGTGGCCGCCGCCCAACGGGAAATTGGAATCGAAGGCACGTGGTACGGAGCACTTCCGGCTGAGGAACGTCCCGATGCACCGGAGATATCGGCGGCGCTGGCTTCCGGCGCGTGGGAAGATCGGCGACAAACGATCACCGTAATCGGAACACCTGAGGCGGTTGAGCGGGAGATGCGTCGTCTCCGGGCGTGCCTGCTAACCGACACTGAGCTTGATCGCGGTCCTCACGGCTGGAGACGCCTGAACGATCCGATCACCGCTCAATTTCAGATTGCCGACGCCTCCCCCACCCCCGAATGACGCGCACCTATTAGTCGAGGTAGCGCGCCTTGTTGTCCAGGTGTTCCGCAAAGGTGCGCGAGGGCACGATCTCTCGGTTGGGCTTGTGCAAGAAGAACAGATAATCGTGCTCCGCCGGATACACCGCGGCCCGAATTGCCGGGAGGCCGGGATTACCCACCGGGCCCGGGGGTAGTCCATAGTTCTCGTAGGTGTTATAGGGGTGATCCACTTCGGTATCCGCAAAGGTGGGCTGCAATTTGTTCGTTCCCAGGACGTAGTTCACCGTGGCGTCTGATTCCAATCGCATGCCGATGTCAAGGCGGTTCCAGAATACGCCCGCCACCAAGGGCATTTCCTCATCGGAAGCCGACTCTTTTTGTACGATGGATGCCAACGACAGTATATCGTGGAGACTGCGGTCTTGGCGGCGAATCTCTGCCACCAAGTCCGGCGGCAGCCGGTCATGGAAAGCGGTAACCATTCGCTCCACGATCGATTCCGGCGTACTGTCGGGAAAGATGCGATAGGTATCCGGAAAGAGGTACCCGTCCAGAATGGTATCGTTCTCGAGATGATCGAGGAGCGGAAATTCGCGATACCGATCCTGCATCACCGCCGCCTGCTGAAACCGCTCTTTAGAAAACAGCCCGAGGTCTTCAAAATACACCTCGATATCAAAGAGACTCCACCCTTCAGGAATAGAGACCACGATGTCATCGATAATTGCGTCGCCGGCTACAAACTGATCCACATAGTCCCGGGGTGTGAGGCCGGGATCAACGGAATAGCGTCCCGCCTGAATCCGTCCCGCCATGCCGGTCCAACGGACGTACGCTTCAAAGAGCTCCGCCCGAGGTATCAGATCTTCACGCTCCAGTAGTCTGCTCACGTTCCGTACGGATTGTCCCCGCTCAATCTCGATCACTACCGGGGGCATATCAGTTCCATCGGAAACCGCCGGTGTGGACATGAGCGTCCATCCATACCATATCGCGCCGGCCGCTACGAGAAGCACACCTCCCAGCAGAACTCCCCCGGCAATCATGATTCGTTTCATGCTTTCGAGAGAGTACGCAACCCGAACCGTTGCGACAAGGGCTTGAGGAGGCTATCTTAGATCGGAGATGAGCCAACACACACCGATCTACGGCCATTCCCGCGGCTACCGCGCGTTAGCACTCTTCTCAATCGCAATCGCCGGGATGCTCGTTTTCGGCGTCCAGCGCACAGTCGGGATCGGAACCGTGCGGCTTGCCGGAGTACTCGGGTTCACAGGACTTTTTTTCTATGCCTGGCGCCGCTTCGCCCAACGGAGTGAGGTATTACGAATCGAGGACTCCGGGTTCTCCGTTGAGGATCCGGCGCAGCCGTTCGGACTCATTGAGTTCGACGAAATTGAGGAGATTCGCATATATGCGCTGTTGGAACGGCCCACGGTGGCGTTTCGGCTATACGATCCGAACGCCGTCCGCCGGCGAGGCCCCGCCACCCTCCGGATCGGCGCGTCAATTCTGTGGCATATGCGCACCTACCAGATCGTTGTAGAACTGGACGAGTGGAATGATCAGGTTGCCGCCATTAAGAGCGTGGCGGTGAAGGCGGGGATTCCAATCCGGAGTGAGCTCATTTAGTCCGGCCCGGTCGTTGTATCATCCGCCACCGGCGGGGGGAAATATGGATACGGAATCCACGGTAACGAGGGTCTCCATACCGTTCAAGTGAAGGATGTTCTTACCCTCCAGCAGAATCATCGTCCCCATGAGGATCTCCCCGTTTTCGCTGACCAGCCACGGACTGATATCCTCACCCACTTCTTCACTTACCGCGGCAACGAGTTCTCCCACGGTAGGGGGCTCATCAAACTCCAGCGAGACCGTGCCACGCCCAAGCGCAAGCCTGAGCGTGGCAAAGATCTTAACCTCAATCCTCACGAAAGTTTCAACTCCGCGAGCTTCTCGGGCGTGGGACGACCTTCCGTAGACCATCCCCGAACCTCATAGTACTCCGGGAGCATCTCCGGGAGCCGGTGTACCTGCCCCTTGTTGGGTCCTACCGGAGCCGGTTCCTTGAAGAAGCGAGCCGGTAGGGTGTCTTCTTTGGGGTCAATTCCAGCATCTTGATTGAATTTGCGCTCCATATTCCAAATCCGCTCTCCCACCTGCATCATTTCCTCCACCGTCATATCGAAACCGGTGGCGGCACTGATAAGGTCATTGTAATCCTCGGCCCCAAGGGAGAAGGAGGTAAAGAGACACAGACCGGCGGAGTCGATGACCCCGGTGAGATCCTGAAAGATCCTGGCCCACTTCGCTTTGCCCTCAACCGCCTGGGGATCAATTTTTTCCGGTGAGCCAAGTATTTCGGGAGCGATCAGATACGCCCGCACGTGGTCGGCACCACGGTTTCCTACTGCGTACTGCAACCCGTGCCCCTGTACGCCGCGAGGATCGTAGGCCGCAATCTCCTGCTTTTTCACCGTCATGGAGTACTCAGGGTGCCCGTAGCTCTCGGCGAGCCGGTACGAGCCGTTTGCCAGAAGGTTGCCCATCCCTTCCCGATGCGCAGTGCGTCCCAAATAGTACGCCAACGCTTCGGTGCTTCCGAAATTGGGCTCCGGTCCGCCGGCGAGGTCTTCCTTCGGAATGAGGCCCTTTTCCCACATCTCCATCATGCACGCCATCGTAACGCCGGCGGAAATGGTGTCCATTCCCAGGTCGTTACACGTGAAGTTGGCATCACAGATCGCGTTCAGGTCGTCAATTCCCATCATTGGTCCAAAGGCCCACCCCGTTTCATATTCCGGTCCTTCACCGCGGCGACCGTTGGGCATTTCCACGTCTCGGGCACACTGGATGGGGCACATATAACAACCGGTATTGCGCTTGAGGTAGCCCTTTTCTATAAGCGCTTCGCCCGACATGTTTTGTACACCCTCAAACATCACTTCCTGAGCGTTACGGGTGGGGTACATGCCGTTTTCGTTGATGATGTTGTCAAGCACCTTGGTTCCCAGCGAGGGCAATCCTTGGCCGGTAATCGGTCCATCTTTGAGCTTCTTGATTTTGGCCTTGGTGATCGCCCGAAAATCGTCCTTTCCCGCGGCAATCGGTGATTCCTTGTCGCCCCAGGTAACGATCGCCTTCAGGTTCTTACTGCCCATGACCGCCCCGACTCCGCTCCGGCCGGCAGCCCGGTGAACCTCATTCATGATAGAGGCGTAGAGCACTTTGTTTTCACCGGCGGGTCCAATACAGGAGACAGAGACGCGCTTCTGTCCCGTCTCGCCGCCGAGGATGTTCGTGGTGTCTTCTACGCGTTTCCCCCAAACGTGGGAGGCATCTTTCAGCTCAACACCCTGCTCACTGACGCTCAGGAAGACCGGCGTGGGGCTGGCCCCCTCAAAAATGATGCCGTCATACCCAGCCTTTTTGAGATATGCGCCCCAGACACCCCCGGAGTTGCTGGACGCGATCGTACCGGTGAGGGGACTCTTGGTAATAACCATGTACCGTCCACCGGTGGGAGCCGTGGTATTGCTCAACGGGCCGGTCATGAATATCAATTTGTTTTCGGGAGAGAACGCATCCACCTGAGGACTTACCTCGTTGATGAACATGCGAGAGCCGAGGCCTCGTCCTCCGATATACAGACGAGCGAGATCCATCGGGGTGTTCTCGTACGAGATCTTTCCCGATGTAAGATTGACGCGAATAAGAGTGCCCATGTAGGACATAGCTGTACCTCCGGTACGTTGGATTGAGACGCTCTCCTTTCCAAGTACGGGAGGCACTGAAGTTTCCTACAGTACCCTGACGGCCAACCGACCGTAGAACCGTGCTCAACGAGCAAGTTCCGTAGGCGCTTCGGCTCGGAGAAGACATCTAAGTGTCCCATGGGTCGCCGGCGAAGTCAAACAAAAATATTCCCTGATCACCATTTTCTCGCATCATCCGGCAACGAGCCGATGGAGGCAGCCTTGACGGAGACAGTGGGGGCGACTACAAATCGGGTATGACAGACGACACCCAACCGACGCCGGTACCGATCGGGGTACTCACCGTTTCCGACCGGGCCCACGCCGGAACGTATGAGGATCGAGGCGGACCGGCGACGGAAAAATGGCTCAGCGACGTACTCACGACCGCCTGGCGGCCGGAGTACCGCGTCGTTCCGGATGATCAGCAGCTGATCGAATCAGCGCTCACGGATCTTATTGATACGCGAGGATGTGCCCTGGTGTGTGTCACCGGTGGCACGGGCCCCTCCCCGAGAGATGTTACGCCGGAAGCGGTGGCGGCCGTATGTGATCGAATTCTCCCCGGTTTTGGAGAGGAGATGCGTCGGGCCTCGCTGCGAGTAGTCCCCACGGCGATTCTCTCCCGCCAGGAGGCGGGACTCCGCGGTACATCGCTGATCATCGCCTTACCGGGAAATCCCGGTGCGATCTCCGATTGCCTGGAGGCGGTGTTTGCAGCGGTGCCCTACGCAATTGAGCTGGCGGGAGGCCCGATCCTGGAAACCGATCCCACCCGAATCCCGGCGTTTCGGCCACGACACGCGCGGCCTAGGACGCCGCAACAGTAATCCGATCGAACTGCATCGTTCTCCCATCGTAGAGGAGCAGCGTTCCCGTGAGCGGCGTCTGTCGGGGATCGGCGCACCAATGGATAAACTCTCCCACCTGCAGCGCCGCCACGATCGCCACCGTCTGCGGAAGGATCGGCTTGGGGGCGGGGGGCATACGCTCGTATCCGGGTCCAAATACGTCCTCATACCCGAGGCGGTCCGGCAAGAACGTGGTTGCCTGGCCAAAAAACCCTTCCACGCCGCCATGAAAGACGGGAGCGCCGGCGGATCGGCGGATCTCCTCCAGACCCGCCCGGGCGGCAAAGGAATCAAGACAATCAAACACTACCCGTGATGCACCACCCCCACCACGATCAGCGTATGCCTCTGCCGTAATCGGTTCGGCGTGGACGGTGACGCTCAGCTCGGGGTTAACCTGGAGCAGACGATCTCGGGCCGATTCTACCTTGCGCCGGCCCTCATCCGCCGGGGTATACAGGATCTGTCGGTTGAGATCGGGCGTATCTACGACACCTGGATCCCAGAGCTCGAGATGTACCGGACCCAGTCGCGCCAGGCTCGAGAGTACGTGACTTCCCAGACCACCCACTCCGGCGATCGTCAGGGTGGTGGCGATCATTCGAGACCACGCCTCCGGTTCCAGAAGAGACCGGTGTCGCACGTAGCGGTCGTCGATACCGGCTGATTGTTGGTTGCTCATGGCATCTTCTCCCTCGTTGGCGGTCGTTCGCCAAGACGACACCTAGTACAGGCGCACCGCCGACGCCTTAAAGGTAGCATACAGTGGGGCCCCCGGAGCGATGTTCAACTCATCCACGGAGCGATGCGTAATCAAGGAGGAGAGCGGATAGCCACAGTCCAGGTCAACTCGCACCAACTCATTCCGCACCGACTCCACCGATTGAACGATGCCGCGAACCTGATTCTGTGCGCTACTGGCCATCTCCTCGGCAGAGAGTATGATATCTTCCATGCGGATCACCGCCCGGGTATAGTCCCCGGCGGCGGCGGGACAGAAGATATCAGCCCCCCCAGACACCCGAAATCGACCGATGTGTTCGTCCCCCGGGTCCACGGCAACGCCGGCGAGGATATTGACATGCACCGGCGTAAGCCGCCCGCGGTCCATGGGGAGGAGCTCATCGGCGAGACGATACGCTGAGGCGTGATTGTGAGTGCTCATCACAACCGTGGTGCCGCTGTCTGCCACGGTCCGGAGGAGCGACTCAATCGCCGCCACGGATACGGCGTCTATGTTCGAGGTAGGCTCATCCAGCAGGAGAATCGAAGGTTCCAGCACCAGCGCCCGGGCAATTGCCACGCGTTGCTTCTCTCCACCGGAGAGGGATGGAGCCCAGCGGCGGGCATACGAGGCCAGCCCCACCTGCTCCAACGCGCGGCTCACTCGCTGCTCCCGCTCATCTCGGGCAACGCGTTGAATTTTCAGAGGCCACGCCACGTTGGCCCGGACACTCTCGGCAAAGAGATACGGCCGTTGGTGGACCAGAACGGGATTCTGCCGACCAGTCTCAATAGCACCGGCCGAGGGCGCCAGCAGCCCGGCGAGCAACTTCAACAACGTCGTCTTCCCACATCCGTTATCGCCGATGAGGACCGAGATCGAGCCCTCCCGCACAGACATTTTGGGGACGTGCAAAAACGGTTGGACCCACATCTCAACCGTATCACCGCCCGGGCGTTCCCGCCCAACACCATAGCTAAATGCGAGATCGTCCACGCGGATCCCGATCACGCCGCGTTCCCCCGGAAGCGGATCAAGTAGTTGAGTCCGAAGTTGACACCAAATGCCACGACCAGGAGCACTACTCCCAGAGCAACGGAAAGGGCAAACGCGCCCTTCTGCGTCTCAAGCGCGATAGCTGTGGTAATCGTCCGGGTGTACCAGCGTATATTCCCCCCAAGCATCATGGCGGTGCCCACCTCTCCCACGACCCGGCCAAACGCCGTGAGAATCGCAGACGCCACGGCGACTCGACCTTCTCGCAAGATCTTGGTAATGCGCTGCGCCGGAGATGCTCCCAACGTGACCAGCGTTTCCATGAGTTCCCGATCAAGCCGGGAAAGCCCGCTGTACACCAGGGAGAGCACGATCGGCAGCGCCAGCGCGGCCTGGCCGATTATGACCGCAGCGGGGCTGAACATCAGCCCCAACCCACCGAGCGGACCGGATCGTGAAAGCAGTGAGAACACCAGGAGCCCCACCACTACCGTGGGAAGTCCCATGAGGGTGTGCAAAGCAGAAACGAGAAGGCGTTTTCCGGCAAACTCACGGAAGGCGATCAGCACTCCCAGAGGGGTGCTGAGAACGGCGGCGATTGCCGTGGACGCGAGGGCAAAACGCATTGAATTGAAGGTTATCGCTACCAGCTCCCGGTCCAATTCCAGAAGGATGTGAACCGCCTCAAGAAACGCCTCCCGATTCATGTCCTGCTTATACCATTACTCAGCGTCCGGAAAGAAGAGCTGTTCGCCGGCGATCCGGTAGTCGCTGATAATCGCCTGTCCCTCATCCGACGTCAGGTAGTCTACCAGCGCGTGTCCCAAGCGGACATTCACGTGAGGATGGCGATCGGGGTCTACCACGATAACCCCATACGGATTGAACAAATCTGGATCACCTTCGTGTACGATCCGGAGATCCACGGCACCGCGATAGGCAAGAAACGTTCCCCGGTCAGCCAAGGTGTACGCCCGCTGCTCGTTGGCCAGCGTGATCACCGCACCCATCCCCTGGCCAACTTCCCGGTACCACGAGCCGGCCTCAGCTACGTCGCGTACCCCCGCTGCGCGCCAGATTGAGCGCTCTTTTACATATGTTCCAGAGTTGTCACCACGGGAAATGAACGGCAGCTGCGCTTCCGCGATCACCTCAAAGGCGGTGGTTGCGTCCGAGACATCCCGTACAGCACCGGGATCATTCGAGGGACCGAGTACGACAAAATCGTTGTACATGAAGTACACGCGCTCCAGCCCGTAGCCTTCCGCGATAAACTCCGCTTCCAACTCGGGAGCGTGAACGATGAGCACATCTGCATCTCCGCTCCGTCCAATCTCGAGCGCCTGACCGGTACCTACCGCAATCACATCAACCGTGGCGTTATACCGTTCTTCGAATGGAGGCAGCAGCACCTCCAGGAGACCGCTGTTTTCGGTGCTCGTTGTGGTCGCCAACAGCAGCCGCTGAGACTCGGGCCGCCCCCGCGCACCGGAGGCCTCCACACCAACCCACGCCCCGCTCCCGATGATCGCAATGACTGCAACCAATCCCGTCATCTTCCTCATGCGGCAGGTTCCTCCTCTGTGGCTGTGGCAGGTCCCGTTTCCCATATCCTTCGAGCGGGACTGTTATCCGATAAACCTGACCCGGCTTCAAATCGTAGCCCGAGATATGTCTACGCGACAACATTACCCTTGGACGAATTTGAAGAATGCCGCTACAATTCTGTGATCATGGCGCACCCGACGACATTTCTTGAGCCGGACGCAGCACTCCGGATCGTCCTGTCTCACGTACATACCCGGGATACTGAAATGTGTCCCCTCCCGGAATGCCTGAACCGTACCCTCGCCGACACGATTCGTGCCACCAGCGATGAACCGAGGTTTCGTAAGGCCGCCATGGACGGATACGCGGTGGGACCCCATCAGGCAGATATCCCCTTCGAGGTGGTCGGGTCAATTGCCGCCGGCGATAGCCGGGACCCGGACGAACCGGCCGCCCTCAGCGAGAACCAGGCTCTGCGGATCATGACCGGAGCGGTCGTTCCCCCGGATATCGAGCGGGTGATTCGATTCGAATCCACGGAGCCGGTGCCGAACGACACCCATGGTACCACCACCGAAGCCGAGCCGCGGGAGCGGATCCGAGATACGGTGCAGGAATCGAATACCAACATCGCCGAGCGCGGGGAGAACCTCCACCGGGGTGACCCGCTTCTCTCTCCTCGGCGCCTTTCCGCGATTGACGTAGGTGTTCTGGCATCTCAGGGTTACTGGCAGATACCGGTGATCCGGCAGCCGTCGGTGGGAGTCATCTCTACCGGAACCGAACTGGTGTCTCCTGAGCAACCGGATCTGCCGGCGTATGCGATCTATAACAGCAACGGATATCTGGTGGAGGCGATGGTCCGTGAACATCACGCCACCGTTCGCAATTACGGGATTGTAGGAGACGACCAGCAGCACATCACCGAGACGATTCGCACCGCCGTCCAGCAGCACGACGTGGTGATTTGTTCCGGGGGCGTCTCCATGGGCGATTTGGATTTTGTGCCGGCAGCCCTGGAGTCATTAGGGGCGGAGACGCATTTTCATGGCCTCGCCGTGAAGCCGGGGCGCCCCACACTGTTCGCCACGCTCGGGACTACATTGATCTTCGGACTGCCGGGCAATCCCGTTTCCACCTGGGCGCAATGCGAGATGTTTATTGCCCCGGCGCTTCATGCGATGCAAGGACTCACCTACCAGCCGCGGGAAGCTGAAATTCCCCTGGCTCGCTCCTTCTCACGATCAAATGCGGACCGGCATGAGTACGTGCCGGGGTACTACCGCGCGGGAGAAATCCACACGATCGAGTATCACGGATCCGGACACATTAGCGCCCTTGCCTCGGCAACGCTGGTGTTTCGCGTAGACCGCGGTGTCACGGATCTTGCAGCAGGAGAACGGGTGTATGCGCGATTTATTCGGCCGGAGAATCAACTATCTCCGGATATCGGTTACTGATAAATGTAATATCCGGTGTCGCTACTGCATGCCCGCCGCAGGCGTCCCCCTTCGGCCGCGCAGCGACGTATTGCGAATCGAGCAGTTCTTGCGCGTTGCCCAGGTGGGAGCGGAATTGGGCATTACGAAGGTTCGTCTCACCGGTGGGGAACCGCTGGTGCGCCG
>JBMCMH010000018.1:0-29629 GCA_048614515.1 Alkalispirochaeta sp.
CCCAGGAGCCCCCGTAACGCCGGAAGAGCCGGAGCAGACTGCTCTTTCCGACGCGAGTTGTTCGCCCAGAGCTTTCTTCTTCGTGAATTGCGTTACCGACAGATATCCCATATTCGCTCTCTTTGCGCTCTGGTATTACATCATTGGCTACCTCTCAAAACCCGGCTGAATATTGCGGGTTACGGAGGGGTTGGGCAGAATCCATTCTCGGGAGGGAATGGAACATGGGGAGCAGACGACGACAAAGACGGTGAAGTCTACGCCCCGACTGAACAATCTTGCCTACAATCTCAGACGGCTGGGATTGCTGTTGCAACAGCCCGGATACGCGACCGTGCGATTGCCACGTTCCAGGCGCTTCTTTGTGTTCCGGAAGTACGGACGTAATACCCGGACCATGAATGTAGACTCCAGAATGTCTATGGAGCGTGCTATGGTCTGTGGCGCCACTCCGATGGGATCGGCAAACTTCGCGCGATTGAGAATTGATCCGTTGGATGCCGCAAGCATCGTCCACAAGCGTCCCATCGTAACGGTGGTGATATCGATGCCCAGCGGGAATATCCCGTTCCAGAAAGGTGCGGATAAACTGTTCTCGCCACCGATACGTCCCGCAAGAGACTCCCCGCTCTGGCGCAGAAGATCCGAGGATGCGGATCCCAATACCAGGTACCGGCGGGGCCGGCGATCTCGGTCTACCAGCGCTCGCATTAACGGGAAGATGACTGAAAGTCCAGGTATAATGACGCTCCAACGTTGACTTGCCGGCTTGCCGGGGGCCCACGATTGCCACTACCGGAAACTGTCCCAGTAACGACAGAGTGTTGGCTTCAATCCGTCGTGGTATCTCCGTATGAATCATCTCTCTCATGATATGACCCTGCAAATCGTACATCAAAATGCTGAATTGCAAGTTTAAACGAGGGGGTGCTGGTCTGGACCGCTGTTGTGCCGAAAAAAAAGACGCCCGGAGGCGTCTCTGTATCGTTGGAGAATAGCGGATTCGAACCGCTGACCTGTTGATTGCGAACCAACCGCTCTACCAACTGAGCTAATTCCCCGAAACTGCGACCGTGCAGTTCGCAAAAAATTACCCGGCGCGCCGGGTCTTGTCAAGGACCCCGGCTGAGGCCAAGTTTTGATTCTAACGTGGCTCGATACCGATATGTGAACGCCACCACCGCCGCCGACGCAGCGGCGATCAACAGCCAGCCCCACCACGGAATTGTCGCCGCCCCCGATCCCACGAGGGAGCTTACCAGCATTCCCGGTGTTCGCCCCAGGATAATCAGAAAGAGAAACGCCGGGAGCGGCATTGATGAGAGGCCCGCCACGAAGCAGATGACGTCGTCCGGGAAGAACGGCATCAAGACGATTACCAGTAGAATAAGAAAATGGCGATTCGCCACGCCGTCGATGTAGCGGTCGATATAGCGAGGATCCACAAACGCTTCCACCACGGGTCGTCCGAACAGCCGCGCGATCCCAAAGGCGATAAGGGACCCTATGACCAATCCGGACGAGCTTACAACGAACCCTCCCCATACCCCAAATAGTCCTCCCCCCGCCAAGGCCACAACGTTGGCGGGGATGGGGGCAATGATCACCTGGGCCGCTTGAACAACGATAAACGCCACCACGTGGTACGGTTCAAACTGTTCCACGAAGCGACGTACTGAGTCCCGCGATGAAAAGACCTGGGACCAGTCAACGTCCGCATCCACTCGGTCCAGAATCTGAATCATCAGGAGATAGGTGATACCCAGCAAGAGCAGGAGCGTGCCCAACCGGATAAGGAGCCGTTTACTCATGAGGAACTCCTAACGTATATGCCGGTGGGGTGTTGCGCAAGTCAGTGAACTAAAATTGTATCTGCAATTTATGTCAACATTGTTTGACGTTGCGCGATCTCTTTTACTATCTTCCCCGGACTAACAGCGAAAAGAGGTAGGCAATGACGATGAATATCCAGAAGTGGACGGTGCAAGCCCTGGCGGTGCTGATTGTGGCAGGGGTCGTAACGGCGTGTACGGAACCGGCAACGGAGGGCGATGAACCTCCCACCCAAAGCGAGAGCTCGCGGTCACGGCAGGAGACCTCCGGCCAGTCCGCGATTGATCGCGTCCTCGAGCGGGGAGTGCTGCGGGTGGGCACCACCGGAGACTGGCAGCCGATGACATATCTCGATCCGGACACCGATGAGTACCAGGGGTACTATGTTGATATCGTCCGTGATCTGGCGGCGGACATGGACGTTGAGATCGAATGGGTCCGAACCACATGGCAGGACAAGGTGTCGGGCATAGCCGCCGGGCGCTATGACCTGACAACCGGGGCGAGCTTCAATCTGGGACGAGCGCGGCAAGGAGCATTCACCGAGCCCATTGCAGTGGTAGGTACGGTGCCGCTCACGCTGACACGTGATGCGGATCGATATGACTCGTGGGAATCCATCAATCAGGACGGCGTTCGAGTAGCCGCGACGCTGGGCACGACCCAAGACGAGCAGGCGCAGCGGTTTTTCCCCAACGCTGAGCTCGTTCGTCCCGATTCGGGAGCGCGGGACTACCAGGAAGTGATTGCCGGCCGAGCGGATGTATCCATTACCAGCAATATTGAAGCGGGAGTACTGGCGGAGCGGTTTGAGAATCTCGAGATCATCGATGTAGAGCCGCGAGCCACGTTGCCCAACGGCATGATCGTGGATCGGGGCGATGTGGAGTGGTTAAACTACGTCAACGCCTGGATCACGATGAAGGAATACGAAGGATATTTCGACCAGAAGGCCGAGGAGTACGGACTCTCATTCTGAGTTGCCATCCATGACACGAACGGTACGATGGGTTCTCTGGACCAGCATCGCCCTGGGGGTTCTCACCCTCAGCGGCTGTAGTGTTTCCTCGGCGCGCGGCAACTACACCTGGGCGTGGTGGACCGTATCCCCGTTCACCGAGACCGGGCGGGAGAACCTATCGTTTCTGATTCGGGGCCTGGGGCCAACGCTGGGAATTAGCGCGGGGGCGTTTGGAATATCGATTCCTCTGGGGTTTGTTGTGGCCCTGGTGGGCTTTATTCCCAGCCGTATCGCCCGGGCGTTCAACCGAACATATGTTGAGGTCGTGCGCGCAATCCCGGCGCTGGTACTGATTCTGTGGGTGTATTACGGGCTGCCGGTATCCGTCGGCCTCGATCTCAACGTGTTTACTGCGGGGATGCTGGCGTTGGCGGTGTCCGACAGCGCCTTTGAGGCGGAAATCTTTCGGGGCGGTATCCAGTCGATCGCGCGAGACCATTTGGAGTCGGCCCGGTCCCTGGGGATGACGCGGGGACAGACGCTGCGCTACGTAATTATGCCGCAGGCGATTCGACGCATTCTTCCCCCGCTGGGGAACCAATTCGTCTACGTGCTGAAGTTGAGTTCCCTGGTTTCCATGATTGGGCTGCAGGAATTGACGCGACGTGCCCGCGAACTGACCACGGTGGAGTACTCTCCACTTGAAATTTTTACCGCGCTTATCGTGGAGTATCTGATTCTAATTATGGCCGCCTCCGCCGGTGTGCGTTGGCTGGAGCGGCGTCTGCGCGAGGGATATCAGGAGTAGCCGCGCCATATCCCTTGTGGTACGATACCGGCCATGATTAAAGGTCGGGAGAATCCTCAAGATGTACGGCGCCGGGAGAACCTGGAGCAGATTCACTATAAGATCGCGATAATGAGCGGCAAAGGGGGCGTCGGGAAGTCCTCCGTGAGCGTCAACTTGGCGTGGGCGCTGGCGCTCCAAGACCTCTCCGTGGGGCTCATGGATGCCGACATCCATGGACCCAACGTGCCGAAGATGTTGGGCATTGAAGACATGGGCTTCACCGGCGACCAGGATGCGATTGAACCGGTGGAAGTCCTACCGAATCTCAAAGTCGCCAGTGTCGGAAACATCGGATACAACGCGGATCAGGCGTTGATATGGCGTGGGCCCATGAAGATCGGGCTCATTCGCCAGTTTCTCTCCGACGTGGTCTGGGGTGCACTGGATTACATGATTGTAGATACCCCGCCGGGCACCGGCGATGAAGCACTCACCGTTGGGCAGGATATGAAACCCCTCACGGGAATCGTTATCGTCACCACCCCGCAGGATGTGGCGGTGTTGGACTCCCGAAAGAGTGTCAACTTCGCGCAACAGATGGAAATTCCGGTAATTGGTATCATTGAAAATATGTCCGACGGTGAACAATTCCAGATATTTGGTACCGGTGGGGGAGAGAAGGCTGCCGAGGAGTTGGGAGTTCCGTTCCTCGGAAGAGTAGCGCTGGACCCCCGAATGGTGACCGCCGGCGACCAGGGACGCCCGTATGTGGCGCTGCACGGCGAGGAAGAAGCGGGACAACAGTTGTTCGCGATCGTTGATAAGATTACAACGTACTGTAAAGGGGTCAACGGATAACCGTGCGCAAGCGCTATTCCCGATCCGCCGATGGGTCGATCATCCAAACCGCCGCCGTCTATACCGCCGATGAACACGGTATTAATCCTCAAGACCTGGACCACGATGCGGTGAAAGTGGTGCGTCGTCTGCGCCGCCACGGCTACGATACCTATATCGTGGGAGGCGCGGTTCGGGATCTGCTCCTTGGCAAGAAGCCGAAGGATTTCGACGTGTCCACGGCGGCTACCCCCAACCAGATCCGAAAACTGTTCCGCAACAGCCGAATTATCGGTAAGCGGTTTCGGTTGGCGCACGTCCTATTCCGGGACAAGGTGATTGAAGTGTCCACGTTTCGCAGTGAGGACGCGGAAGGGTTCAAAAACATCTACGGATCGATCGAAGAAGACGTTCTCCGACGTGACTTCACCGCTAACGCGCTGTTTCTGAATCCCGAGGACAATACCATCGTCGATTATGTGGGCGGTGTGCGGGACGTGCAGCAACGGGTCCTCCGACCGGTGATTCCGCTTCCCCGCATTTTCCGCGAGGACCCGGTGCGCATGATCCGGGCGGTGAAGTATGCCGCCGCCGGCGGTATGAAAATCCCCTGGAAACTCAAACGCCGCATCAAAAAAGACCATGCGCTCCTGGCAGAAACCCCCTCCTCCCGGATGACAGAGGAGTTGTTTAAAATTCTCAACAGTGGGTATGCCGCCGGTATCATCTCCATGCTGCTGGAGTTTAATCTGTATGGTGCGATGCTGCCGGAGCAGGCGCGGCTCGCTCGGTCAAATGGTGCCTACCGCACCAAGTTCATGGAGCGGCTGGTACTCCTTGACGAGAAACGGCGGCAACACGGCGCGCTCGAACGCACCGATTTATTGGTGTTCCTGGCGGCCGACTATTTGCTGGAATATAGCCCGCTCTCCCAGGAGCGGCGGATCCCCTTTCGGGACGCATATTATGCCCTCAAAGAGTTTCTCTCTCCGGTTACCCCCGCGAACCGCGAGGTTGAGGGAGCGATTAACGAAATCTTTCGGAACAAGGGTCGATTGCTTCGGGATGAAGCGCCGGAACACTTGGATGCGCGCCCTTCCCGACGATCTCGCCCGCGCCGCCGCCGGCGAAGGCGCTCATCTACCCCCGGATCCGGCGCCACCGGAGCCGGGGAGACGACGTAGGAGCTCTCCGGCTCGGGTGGTGAGCTCCGTGCGCTCTCGAGGTATCGATTCCAGGAACTCCCGGGCGTCCTCGGGGCGATCGTCGGCGATTGCATTTACCCCCAGAGCGTATAATATGTGTGCGGACGATTCGCTGTGCTGCAGTGCGTCCTGGAAGTAGTGGGCGGCGGTTGTGTACGCCTCTCGGTCATAATTGATCAACCCCAGATAGTAGAACGGCACGTGATGATCCCGGCGCAGGCGTAGCGCTTCAACCATGGCGCGCTCCGCGCCGCTCAGATCTGCCTGTTCGTACCGTTCCACCCCCGTGGACACCCATTCGGCGAAGGTGCGGCGGGAGGTAACGTACTCCTGGAATCGGCGTTCCAATTGTTCTGGATCTTCCCATCGAAAGGCGTTTCGGTAGACCGCTTGGTTGTTTTCCTGCAGTGAGTACTCACGATCCAATGCAGTGATGCTATCCCACGCCAGACGATTGATCTCGCGGTGATCGTCATGCATGAGAAAACTCACTAATCCCCACGCCTGTGGATAGAAACTCTCTGCGTGCTCCTGGACGTCGCTCGGCGCCATCGTCAGGAGGTCATCCCACGGGATCCACGGACGGGAGGATGCGCCCGCCTGCATCTCTTTCAGGGTCGCGAGCCACGTCAGGTTCTCCCGATACACCGCCTGCCGGAATCCTTCGTCATAGCGCGTCTGGGAGAAGTAGACGGCAAACCCCTCACGTATCCATAGCGGGGGATCGGGTATGAAGGCGCGCAGGAATTGTACAAAACTATGATGGATGAGCGCTTCGGTGGGGAAGTCCTCCCCGATGTACCCCACCAACTCCCGTTGCCCAGGGTCGGGGTAGTGTAGATACACGACGTCGCCGGGGGCCTCTCCGATCCGATCTGATAGATATGCGTCATACTCATCACGGACGTCAAAGAGCCGAACCGTCAAGCGCTCATCGAGTTCCTCGAGGGGAAACCGGAACTGGCGGTTGTATAGATCAAGATACGCCTCCAGCCGATGTCCCACCTCCCGTGCTACGGCCCGGAGCGGTTCCCTCTCGTCGGCGGCGTCCGCTTCCTGGGACGTTTCAGCGTCGCCGCGGGCCGCGGCGTCCCGGGGAGCTGCCGCATGGATAGAGTAGTGCGCGGTGGTGACGGTGTTCTCGTCGTTCCGGCCGCGGGCCACCAGGTTATCGTTTTCCTGGGCCGGTAGAGAAAGTGTGAGGGCGCACACCAGCATCACGACGCATCCGCATCGTCCGCTGATTCTCATCGCGTTCCTCCGTGCTTTACCTTGGGAGCGGGCCGCGGCTTATCCATAGCAGGCGCGTTCGTGACGTTGTCGATAACGATGTTCAATTCATCGATAATTATTCCGGCAAACCGCTCCACGTGTTCCACGATGTATTGCTGCAGGCTATAGATACTACCCTTGAGCTCCAGTCGATACGGAACCTTGACGTGGACATCGATACGATAGCCGCGGTGGTCGTATTTGATATTGAGCCGGCTAATAATGATTCCCGGGGTGAACTCGTCCACGCAATGCATAATCATCTGCGAGAGCGCCGCCTCACTGATTTGGACAGCCCCTTTTGTGCTAAACGCCGGACGCACCACCGTCTTTTCGTACGTCTTGTCACGGCGAATGAGACCAAGCCCCCGTTTCCAGATCACCTTGACCGAGTCCCCCATGATCCGCGGGTAGTTCCGCTTGACCTCAATTGAGGGCACGGGGATCACGTGGCGACCGTAGGTGGTGCGATGATTGATCGCCGTTTCGATCTCATCGGCGGTGGCGATCTCCTCGATCATAATTATGCGTCGGGGTTCCGGGAGCTGGAGCGCGACGCAAATTTTACGCACCATTCGCTCGGATGTACCCAAAACCAGTATGCGCTTGAAACGGGACTTCTCGATCGCGTGCTGCACTTCGCGTCGATGGGCTTTCTCCGTAAACAGGGCAGTGCGCACCGCCGCCAAGTAGGCTTGCTCCTTCTTTGCTGACTTTCCGGCGACGATTTTCTGATTTTCGATCAGCAATCCATCGTCGATGAGCAGATCTATGCCGTTTTTTTCCATCACCAATCGCGCACGAAAGCTCTTTCCGGAGCCGCTCTTTCCCACCAGAGCAAAGACTTGAACCCCGCGAAAGCGCCACATTATTCTCGCGAAAAATCGCTTCATAATTGTATTGTAGCGTTCCGGGGGCAGGTGGTACAGGCGATCGCCAGAATCTCCTGCAGGCGCGTTACCACTCCTGATGCGTCACCAAAGATCGAACGCACCATATGGTAGTCTCCGCTGGGAAGGGGGGCGGTCCACATAGTGGCGGGATTCTCCAGCGCAAGCACGAGGGCGTGGAGCATCATACGCTTGCGCTCTCCTAGTCGAGGATCGCGCGAGGCGGTTGTTGTCCACGGAGGGCCGCCGTAGTTTTCGTCTCCGATCAGCGGGAGCCCCGCGGCGGCAAGATGGGCGCGAACCTGGTGCGTTCTGCCGGTGAGGGGGAACGCGGCCACCAGGGAGATGCGCCCATCGCCGGTAGTGGCCACCGGATACACCACCGTTCGGGCGGAGGCAAACCGAAGCTTCGGCGGCTGCCCCGACTCCGGCTCTACTACGGCGGTACGCCGCGTACGGTCATAGGCGAGGCGTCGGTCGATCTCCGTGCCGCGTTTCAAACTGCCCGCGGTAACGGCCAGATACATCTTGGTCACTCGGCGGTGACGTAACGCTTCCGTGAGCAGCTTTGCGCCCACATTGGACAGGGAGAAGAGCTGCACCCCGCTGGTGCCGGCGTCCAGTCGGTGGACCGGCCCGGGGCGAAAGGACACGCTCTCGCGCCACCAACCTTCGTGGGCCGCCACACCCCGGACGATCTCGTCCAGTGCCTCGTGGCCGTGGGCGGGAAGCCCCGGTGGCTTGTTTAGGACGAGCCAGTCGTCGGTGCGTTCGATAATCGATACGCTCCAGTGACCGGCGCGCAACTCATCCCCATGGAGGTGCGGCGAAAAGGCGGGCTCCCGCGAGGAGGACCCGCGCTCCCGGGAGGGGGCCCCGCGTCGGCGGGTGTCCCGCGGTCTGGTCCCGTCTCCATGGGATTCGTCTGCCCGGCGCCGTTCGGGACGCCGCTGTTCCCGGCCGGTGGCCGTCCAATCGGGGATCGAGATTCGATCCCCCCCCTGGACGCGCGTGTCACCTGCCACCTTGCGATCGTTCAACCGGACATCGCCTCGGCGGATCGCCCCGGCGATAGCTCCCGGAGGAACGTTGGGGAATCCGTTGCGGAGCACCCTGTCTAGACGTCGGCCTTCATCGTCTGCCGCCACCTGTAGTTCTGCCATGCCCGCAGTGTAGACCGGGAGCACAGCCTTGACAAAGGGCTTGCGCACTGACGACACTGCGTGAGTGCAGAGTCAGACCGCCCATTATCTCTATGAGATGATCTCAAACCGCCTGTTCCTCTCTGCTTTTTTCAGTTGGTTCTCGGCACAGATTATCAAATTGATGGTGGATCAACTCCGTGGGCGTTCGCGAAAATCGAAAGACATGGTTGCGACCCTCATGTGGAAGACGGGGGGGATGCCGTCCAGCCACTCTTCACTCGTTACGGGATTAGCGACCGCGATTGGAGTGTTTTATGGTGTCCGCTCACCGGTGTTCACGGTGGCGCTATTCTACGGGGTTCTGGTGATTCGTGATGCGATGGGTGTACGGCTGTCCGCCGGGCACCAGGCGCAGAAAATCAATGAGATGGGGCGCGAACTGGAGTCACGCTTCGGGATCGATTTTGAGCCGGTGAAAGAGGTGAGTGGTCATACTCCCAGCGAAGTGTTCGTGGGGGTGCTCTTGGGATTCTTTACCGGCCTGGCGTTTAGTCTCTTGTAAGTTGTGCCGTTGGTATGACGAACTCCTTGTGGTGGCCCATAATCTTGAGTGCTGTTCTCTGTGTCGCCGGGCTGCTCCTCTTGCTGACGCCGTGGCGGTCCATCGTTGGTTCCGAGCGGCTCCGCCCGTGGCAGGATTTTGATGCAGTGGTGCTTCCCAATAGTGACGATGAGGCTCATGCGGTCCAACGCCTCACCGATGCCGGTGAGGATGTGCTGTACAACGGCAATGCTTCAGTGCTGATCGAGGACTTTCACGGGGGGACGGAGGTGATGATAGCTGAGCTATCGCGCCGGCTGGATCCTGATGATCCGCGAGTTGATCCGTTTACCGCGTCCCTGTCCGCCATGTTTCGTATGGAAACCCCCACGGGATCCGCCGCCGTGCTCTACCTGCAGCGCCGGGGATCGATTCTGAATAGGTGGACGGAACTCAATCGATCCTTAGACGAGGTGGAGTTTTATTTACTCGGGTGGCAGCCGCTGCTTCCAATCGCCTCCGGCGTCGTGGTGCTCCTGAGTCTCATTCCGGCAACGGTGGCCCTCCACCGGCGCCGCGGCAATGCCGTGGCGGTGCAACTCATCGTTGCGGCGTATACCACGGTGGGTGGTCCGCACACGGTGATTCCCGCCGCCGTTTCCGGCCTGGCGTGGGTGTATTGGAACGCGCGGAGCTATGATCTTGAGCGGGAATGGCTGGTCCATGGCCCCGGCGTTCGGTGGGAACGGGAACACGCCGTGGCGCTCCTGTTTCTGCTCTCCGCGACGGCGGCGCTGGTGGCCACCGCCCCCTCGACTCGAGCCGCACTGGGGGTGGCCGCGGCGTTGGTTGGGGTCTGGGCGATGGCGGTTACCGGGCATCGGCGAAGCGTATTGCGCTCGGAGCACCGGCTGTTTGCGCCGCGGCGAATTCTCCGCGGACGGGTTTCCCTGCCGGGATTGCTCCCGGCCCTCTCCCTGCTGGTGGCAGGATCTGCGGGATTGATCGCGCTCAGCGCCGGTCTGGGCGCCCCGTCGCGGGAACTCACCGCCCCGGTTCCCGAGCACTTAGCGGTTGGACAACCGGTGGGTGGGCCGGCGCCCGGCCTCCCGCCGGCCATGGATGACCTGGAGCGCATCATAGCAGGGATGCGGGCGCTCTCCCCGGTGGACACGCCCCTGTCTACAGCAGGATACGTGGCGCACCGCTGGTACCAAGAGACGCTGATGTACGGCGGTCAATACCAGGTGCCCGAAATGGGCCACACTATTGAGCTGCAGCGCCTGCGACGGGAAGCGGACGAGTTGCAGGCATACCGGACGGAGATGGAACGCTTCGACGAGGAATGGATCTCACAGCAATTCTCCACGCCGCCGGGAAGTGCCTATCGCCTGTTCTTGCAGGAGCGGGGTGCCTTTCAGGTGCGGTTTCAGCCCCTGCGTTTCGCTATGATCGACCTCGTCGTGTACGGCAGGCGGGCGTTGCTGCTCCTGATCCCCTTTGTCACGCTGGGACTGAGTATCCGCTTGCCCTACCGAGGGGTCCTTGGTACGGTTGGTGCTGCATCGAGGAGTGAACGACAAGAGCTATGATACCATTTTTTTCAGGGGGCGTTACTCCCTTACCGACAGAGAAGCCCCTTGAACAGGGATTCTGGAACGCAGCCGTGCCTACCGTGTGCGTAGTCCCGCTTCAGCAGCACGCCGGTAGTCGGCTCCGGAGCCTCGTCCAGCCGGGAGAACAAGTCCGGGAGGGCATGGTTATTGCCGAGAGTGGCTTGCGCCTGGCAGTGCCCTTGCACGCTCCGATTCCAGGCCGGATAACGGCAGTGGGCACGACTACCCTTCTGGACGGCACCCAATCATCGGCGCTGTCTATTCAACTGGACGGGGAGTTTGATCGGCTCGGCAAGACACTGCAGTCTTACCCGTGGCACGAACTGTCTCCGCGGGAGCTTCTGGATCTCGTACGATCCGCGGGGATCGTCTGTGGTCCGCGTTCATGGGTTCCTGCTCATTCCTACCTCCACCGCCGGTCTACCGGTCGGCCGGCGATCGTTGTGTTGGACGTGGCTGAAACGGAACCATATATGAGTGCCGATGCCGAAATCGCCGCTGAACGACCCCAGGACGTCCTGGAAGGAATAGCGATCGCGGCGCGTATCCTCAGTACCGATCAGACCCACGTGATGGTGGCCGCCGGGTTTTCCCGAGCGTTTACGGCGCTCCGCTCGGCCAAACGTGCGGACATACGCATCCATCGTGTTCCCCATCGCTATCCGGCCAACACGGAGCATCAGGTGCGGCGCACGATGGGGCTGAGACCGGGGAAGGACGATGATACCGAGGTGGTATCGCTGTCTCCGGCAACTGCGGCCGCCATTCGCGACGCCGTGGTATACCGGAAACCGCAGATCGACCAGGTAATCGCAGTTGGGGGCGGGGCGGTAGCGCGTCCCGCGCACATTCGGGTGCGCCTTGGCACATCCATTGCGGAGGTGCTGCAAGAGTGCGGCGGGCTCACCCAAGAACCGGACCGCATCGTTGCCGGTGGAATACTCACCGGACACCGCGTAGTCAATGTGAACGCCCCGATTACCAAGAATGTCGCTGCAGTAATTGCTCTGACCACGGACGAGGTGCGCAGCGGCGATGAGGAGCCGTGTATTGGCTGTGGAGGCTGTGTTCGGGCGTGTCCGGTATCTATCAACCCGTCGCTCCTGAACGATTTGGTGCTGGACGGCGCGGATAGCGAACTGGACGGGGCAGGCGTCTTCAGTTGTATTGAATGTGGCCTGTGCGCCCACGTGTGTCCGTCACGGATTCCCTTGGTTGAGCGGATTCGAACCGGGAAGGCCCGCGCGGGAGGTGGTTCGTGAGTACCGCAGCAGAGGTGCGCGTGCCGCACAGTTTCCGGATGTTGACCGTTCGCGGTATCTATATGCGACTCTCGTTGGCGCTTGCCGTCTTACTCGCGGCGGCGCTCGTGAGGAGCGGAACGTCGGTTCTCGTAACTGCCATGGCGGCAGTGGGGGGTGGAATCCTTGCGGAACTGGTGGTGGGACTCACCGGGGATACCTCAGTTCGCCGGAGTGGCATCGGAAACGGCCGCGTTCTGTACTACAGCTTTCTGATAACCGCCGTGGCGCCGTTGGGGATTTCGGCTCCTGCCGCCGCCGGTGCCACCGCCGCGGCGGTCCTCATCGGTCTGTGGCTTCCGGGGGGGCCGGGAGCGTATTGGCTGCATCCCGCGCTGGTCGGCTTAGTGCTGGTCCCCGGTTTGTCTACCGCCTCCGCCGGGATTGTTCAGGGCGATGGGGCGATTGTGGCTGCCGTAGAGTCCTCTCAGATCTACCGACTGTTGGATCAACACGTATTCGACCCGTTCGCGCTGTCGATTACCCCGGAGTGGATCGCAGCGCTATCCGGATTTGGTGTCGGCGAGCCGGCCTCGGCCACTGCGGGACTCGTGATCCCGTTGCTGATCGCGGTGATGATTGTTGTAGGTGAAGACGTGGTGCCTGCGATTCTACCGGTCGTCTACATCACGGCCTTTGCGGTGGCAGTGAGCCTCTTCGGTGGGGAGCCCCTCACGGCGGTGATTACCGGAAACGCGCCGGTCGTGGCGGTTTTGGCAGCAGCCGACCCGGGAGTGAGACCGGTGTACCGAGGCAGCATCGTGGTGTTTGCCGGTGCGGCGGGGATCCTGACCGCAGTATTTACCGCGTATGCGGGAACCGACCTTCCCGCCGTGGCGGGACTGTTGGTGGCCGGGGCGTTCCGACCGCTGTTGGACCACCTGTGGTACCCACGGCGGAGGCGTGTACGATGAGCCCTGGAGTGGTGAGGATTGCCAAGGTTGCGGCCCTGCCGGTGGTGGCGGCGGCGGTGGTACTTTTGGCTGAGTTCTTGATTTCGATCGGAACCTACCGGGAGGTCGACCCCGCATGGGATGAGCTCGTGTCTGAGGAGCTGGGCACGGTTGGACGGCCGGTAGTGCCGGACGACCCGGTAGTGTCCGGGCTGTGGCCGCTGGAACGGGGGGACACCCTCACCGGTGCGGTGGCGGTGGCGTCAGCGCCGGGATATCGCTCGCGAATAGAGGTTGCGGTCTCCGTGGATGTGGACGGCGCTGAACAGGCGCAGCAGATCGTGGTCCACGGGGAATCGGCCTATGTGAGGAGAGCCTTAGAGTCGGGCGGACGCGATGCGCTGAGCGCCGCCACGCTCACTGAACGCGGCATTGAGGCGGCCGCCGAACGGGCTCGGTCGGCGGCCCTACGATACATCGAGGAGCAGCGGTGACACACTTTGCACGACACATCACGACCCGCAATCCGGTATGGATGGTTCCCTTGGCGCTGCCGTTCGCCTTGTACGCCGGTCAAGCGTATGACCTGGCGTTGGTATTCGTTGTCACCGTATTGATTACGGTGCCTACGGTTCACGGCATCTCCTTCTTTGTGGAGCGGTGGCTTCCTCGACATCTGCGGGCCATTCCGGTGTTACTCACCGGTGCGGTAGCGGTAACGATCGCGGAGATGGTGTTGATTCGGGTGGGGTTCGTCCCGTCCGCCCGCACCCGGTACCTCGTGCAAGCGTTGGCGGTGGCGGGAATCACCGTGTGGCCCACGTTCGCCAGTCCCGCCGGCGAGTCATTCCGTCATCGTATGGCCGTGGCCGGCGGCCTTGCAGTGGGATTCGTGGTAGGATTTGTTCCATTGGCGGCACTGCGAATTGCCCTATCGCGCGGCGGGTACCGCTATGCCGATTCCGTGGCGGTGGGGTTTCTGCTTTTGGCGGTAGGCCGGATGCTGATTGCCGCCTATCGGCGTTACGGTTCCGGCGAACCACAGCGAGGTGATCACCTATGAGTACGATTGCCGTAATCATAACGGTGGCCCTCACGCAAAACGTGGTGCTGGTGCACTATCTGGGGATCTATCAGCTCTCCGCAGTGGTTCGAAGTCCTCGGAGAGCCGCGGTTATGTCCGTGGCCACCACTGCGGCGCTCATGTGGGTTGGAACGGTGCACTGGGCGGTATACAACTTCGTGCTGCTGCCCTTAAACGTCCCTGTCCTCTCCACCATCTCGTTGACCACGGTGCTCGCGGTCTCGCTCGTCATCGTTCTCAGGATTGGGAGCGTGGCGTTTCCCTTCCATCGCCGACAGTTGCGGCAGGCAGCCCCGGCGGCGTTTGTGAACGTGACGGTCTTTGTGGTGACGATGGCGTTGGTGGAAGAGCTTCCCAGCTTGGTGCACGTAATAAGCGGTGCGTTGGCGGCGGGTGTTGGTCTCGGATTGGCGCTGGTACCGATCGCAGCGGTTCGAGCGGAGCTCCGACACCGGAGGATTCCGTGGATCTTACAGGGGGATGTGAGCGTCTACCTGGCGGCGGCACTCATGGCGTTAGCGATTCAGCAGATCGACGGTCTGCTCCACCAGTTTTTCATTCCATTGTACTGATTGAGCACTGGGCCGGGGCGAGCGCTCGTCACCGGTTGCATCCTCCGTGTGTGCAAACCCGTGCGCCCAGGCATCGCCGGGCCCCGAGCCCGAGTCTCCCCGGGTCCGCGGGCGCATCTGTGCTTCCTGCGTATCGTTACGTCGGTGCCGCGGAGCGCGTCTTGAACTCCGACGTGGTGTGAAACTCCACCTTAGGGTAATCCCGCTCGTTGGCGGCCAGTACCCACGGTGATTCCGCCAGATACACCGGCTTGTTATCCTTGTCCCACACGATGTTACGCGACCGGAACCGCATAAACTCATCCAAGGCGGTCGCGTCATCCGACGTGATCCACCGCGCTTCTCCATAGGGAAGGCTCTGCATCTGAGCCGCGGCGCCATACTCGTGTTCCAGCCGGTAGGCAATTACATCGAACTGCAGCTCTCCCACGGTACCCACAATCAGCCGATTTCCCTGCCGAAAGAGTTGTGCGACTCCTTCCTCCGTCAGCTGACTCAGGCCTTTGTGAAACTGCTTGCTTCGCATCGGGTCACCATTGATCATCTCGCGGAAAATCGCCGGTGAGAACGAGGGAATACCGCGAAACTCAAGTTCCTCGCCGTCCGTGAGGGTGTCGCCGATCTTCAAGTCGCCCCGGTCGTACAGGCCGACCACATCTCCGGGATACGCGAAATCCACCGTTGATTTGCGTTCCGCCATGAAGCTGTAGGGATTGGTAAATCGCATCTGCTTGCCGTGGCGCACGTGAAGAAATTGTTTTGATCGCTCAAACGTGCCGGAACATACCCGGAGAAACGCCAGGCGGTCCCGGTGGCGAGGATCGAGATTGGCGTGAATTTTAAAGACGAATCCGCTGAATTGTGCTTCATCGGGCGAAACGTGCCGCGTGCTGGTGGCGCGGGGCACCGGGCGGGGCGCGATCGAAATAAACGTCTCCAGCAACTCTCGAACACCGAAGTTATTGAGGGCGCTTCCAAAAAACACCGGCGCCAACTCTCCCGCCTGGTACGCATCCCTGGAGAACGGCTCATAGACCCCCTCCACCAGCTCCACGTCGTCCCGTAACCGCCCGGCGTCAGTCCCGATCCGGCGGTCCAGCTGCTCGTCGGCGAGGTCCGTGATGTGGAGCCGGTCTTCCTCCACTACCGTCTTCCCTGCGCGGAACAGGTAGATGTCCCGTTCATGGAGGTTGTATACCCCTTTAAAGTGTTGTCCCATACCGATCGGCCACGTCATGGGCCGCACCTTGATGTCCAGTTTCTCTTCGAGCTCATCCATGAGCTCCACTGGTGAACGGCCCTCGCGGTCCAGCTTGTTTATGAAGATAATGACCGGCGTGGCGCGCATGCGGCACACCTGCATGAGCTTTTCCGTCTGTTCTTCCACGCCTTTCACGCTGTCCACCACCAGGATCACGCTGTCCACCGCGGTGAGCGTGCGATAGGTGTCTTCTGCAAAATCCTTATGGCCCGGGGTATCGAGGATATTAATCAGGTTGTTGCGGTATTCGAAGCTCATTACCGCCGTAGCCACCGAGATTCCCCGCTGCTTCTCGATTTCCATGAAGTCCGAGGTGGCGGTTTTCTTAATTTTGTTGGACTTCACCGCTCCGGCGGTACGAATCCCGCCGCCGAACAGCAGGAGTTTCTCAGTGAGCGTCGTTTTTCCGGCATCGGGATGGCTGATAATGGCGAACGTCCGTCGCCGTTGGATCTCTTCTTCTCGCGTCATGTTCTCCGCACATCTTACCGGGAACCGCCGAGAATGTTAATGACGGAACGGTAGGTTCCGGCTCCAGCACACCTGTACTCCAGTGCCTCCGCTACGCCAACTCCGCCAGCTCTTCCCAGCGGTCGTACGCCTCGCCGAGCTCGCGTTCTATCTCCGCGAGACGTGAAGTGAGGGCTGAGGTGCGGGTGCCGTCATCCGACTGGTACAGCGCCGGATCGGAGAGCTCCTGGTTGACGCGGGTCTGTTCGTCCTCCAGGGATTCAATGCGGTCTGGGAGCGTGCTGAGTTCTTGCTGTTCGCGATAGGAAAGGCGCCGTTCTCGCCGACGGGGCCGGTCTTCCCGGGCGGGAGCGGAGGTTCCAGCCGGACTCGGGCTTGGGCGATGAGCGTGCGGCGCGCGCTGCGCCTCGGCGTCGGTCACCGCCGCCTGGCGCTCGTGATAGCGACGGCTCCAGTCGGAGTAGCCGCCGGCATGTTCTTCCACCACGCCGTCGCCGGTGAGTATCAGGCACTCGGAAACCACATTGTCCAGAAAGTCCCGGTCGTGACTCACGAGAAGTATCGTTCCCGGATAATCCGCCAGGAGTTCTTCCAGCAGCTCCAGCGTCTCCTGATCGAGATCATTGGTGGGTTCGTCGAGGACCAGTACGTTGGAACGACGGGCGAAGAGGCGCGCCAGAATCACCCGATTCCGCTCGCCTCCGGACAACGTCTTCACCGGCCGATTGCGGTCGTCCGGGTCAAAGAGGAAGTCCTGCATGTACGCCAGTACGTGCCGTCTTCGTCCGTCTACCTCCACAGTGTCGTACCCGTGTCCAAACGCATGGTAGAGCGTCTCCTCCGGGTTGAGACTTCCGCGCAACTGGTCGAAATACTCCACGTGCAGCCCGGTGCCGTGGCGCACCGATCCCCCCGCGGGGGGTACGTCGCCCAGGAGTAGTCGGAGTAGGGTTGTCTTACCCGATCCGTTGGGCCCTACGATACCCACCCGGTCTCCCTTGAGGATCGTTGTCTCCAAATCGCGCACGATTGGGAGGGTATCCCAGAAAAACTGAAGTCCCTTCGTCTCGATGACGACGTCTCCAGAGCGCTCCGCCGCGGCGATTCCCATTCGGGCGGTTCCCTGCCGCGTCCGTCGACTGCGGTACTGCTCACGGAGGTCTTGGAGCGCCCGCACCCGGCCCTCGTTGCGTGTGCGCCGCGCCTTCACTCCTCGCCGCAGCCACGCTTCCTCCTCGGCAAGCTTCTTGTCAAACTGCGCCTCCTGGCGCTCTTCCGCCCGAAGCGCTTCTTCCCGCCGTTTGACGAAGCTGTCGTAATCACCGGGGAAGCTATAGATCCGACCGCGGTCGAGCGCGACTACCCGCGATGCCACGCGCCGTGAGAAGGCGCGGTCATGGCTCACAAAGACAACAGCCCGGGTAGTGGAGCGCGTCTCCGCGAGGAGGGTGCGTTCGAGCCACTCGATCGACTCAATGTCCAGGTGGTTCGTGGGCTCGTCCAGGAGTAGTATGTTCCAATCTGCCGCCAGCGCGGCGGCCAGAAGAACCCGTCGTCGCTCGCCGCCGGACATTGTGGAAAGAGGCCCTTCGGGATCTATCCCCAGGCGCGTAAGGTACTGCTCAACCCGGAGGAGCGTGTCGGGGGCGTCCCCGGCCCGCCGCGCCGCCTCCTCCCGAGCGGTTCCCGTAAGGAGTGCGGGAGCTTCCTGAGAAAGGATGCTTAGGTACGCGCCCTGTTCCACTGCCACGGCGCCCGCATCGGGCGGGATAGTTCCGAAGAGTACCTTCAGGAGTGTCGACTTTCCGGTGCCGTTGCGTCCCACCAGGCAGACACGCTCGCCGGCCTCCACGGTGAGTCCGACGTTCTCGAAGAGAGGAACCCCGCCGAAGCCGACGGTAATATTATGTGCATTGAGAAGCGCCACAGAGGCACCGTACCGCACCTATCCGGGGATCTACAAGTCGTCGTCTAAGATCTCGCGGAAGTTGCGTGACGTCCCGCCTCGTGAGAATCGGTGTAAAACTCTCGGTCGGCGGCGTGGCCCGATCCCAATTCATGGCCCGCCCAAAACGCCTGCTGCACCGTTTCGTGGGTACCGAATCGCGCCTGCAGCGCTGCTTCCATCGCCGCCACGGAAACCACGCCGGTAATCGCCACGAGGACGCCGAGCATACAGATATTGGCATTCCGGTCCGAACCGGTTACGTCGCGGGTGGTGGCGGTGCACGGTACGGCGTACTGTCGCGAGTCGATGCGGCCGGTCACGGGAGCCTCATCGCGGTCGGTGATGAGGAGTCCGCCGGGGCGGATGGCGGACGCGTATGCGCTGAGCGCTTTCCGGTGCAGGCATACCAGGACGTGCGCCTGGTCTACCTTGGGATAGATTACTTCGCTGTTGGAGATCGTCACGTCGGCACGGCTCAAACCGCCGCGCATTTCCGCGCCATAGCTCTGGCTCTGGACGGCGTAGCGCCCTTCGTGGATCACCGCCGCTTCCGCCAGGGCAATGCCGGCACTGATTACGCCCTGTCCACCGACTCCCGAAACGACCAGTTTCCAGCTCATTCTTGGACCCCCGCCGCGGCCTGCGCCCTGTGAATTACCTCTGCGTATTGATCGCAATACTCCGGCCGCTCAACATCGACAAAGATGCCGCGGGGTATGAGCTCGCGTTCGGTCTCGACCGCCTTTGATCCAACCTTGGCGGTACCATCCTTGAAACGGGTTAACATGGTTATGGCATCCGGCTGGTCGTTGCGACGCCCGAAGTGGGTGGGACATTGGGAGAGTACCTCTACCACGGAAAACCCCCGATGGCGAATCGCTTTGGTGAGCAGGGTTTCCAGTTCGTGGACGTGATAGGTGGTGGTGCGGGCCACGAAGGAGGCTCCGGCCGATGTCGCCAACTGGACCGCATCAAAGGGAGGGTCAATGGAGGCGTAGGGAGCGGTGGTGGCGTCGATACCGCATCCCGAGGTGGGGGAGAACTGTCCCCCGGTCATCCCGTAGATTCGGTTATTGAGGATGATGACGGTGATGTCGATGTTGCGGCGAGCGGCGTGGATAAAGTGATTGCCGCCGATCGCTAACGCATCGCCGTCCCCCATTGGTACGATCGTGGTGAGGTCTGGTCTGCTCAGCTTTACTCCCGTGGCAAACGCCAACGCTCGGCCGTGGAGGGTGTGGAGGGTGTGAACATCCAGGTATCCCGCCATACGCGCGCTGCACCCGATACCGGACACCATCACGATTTCATTCTTCTTCAATCCCAGGGAGTCCACCGACCGAACCAGGCCGTTGAGGACCGTTCCATGGCCACAGCCCGGGCACCAGATGTGCGGCATGAAGCGAGAACGCAAATAGTATTCCACCGATTTCATTCGCCTTGTCCTTCCACAATCCGTAACACACGCCGAATATCTCGGGGGGTAATGAACCGCCCGTCCACGCGGTTGGACAGAAACACCCGCTCCGCCGCATCCAATGCCGACTTCACCTGTTTGAGGATCTGGCCCATATTCATTTCCACTACGATAACCGCCCGGGCATTGCGGCAGGCGCGACGAACCACACCGGCAGGAAAGGGCCACAACGTCTCCAGCTCCAGGAGTCCCAGAGGCTGTCCGTTGAGACGTGCTTCATGCACCACTTGTCGCGCCGACCGCGCCGGAGATCCGTAAGATACGAGCACGACCTCCGCATCATCCATGCCGTATCGTCTCACCGAGGCGAGCTCATCGGCACGGAGTTCAAGTTTGTCGTGAAGGTGGTGCGCAAGGTCGTCGACGATCGCCGGGTCGGTGGACGGAAACCCCCACATGTCATGGAACAGACCGGTAACGTTGTACCGGTGGACTCCGCCAAAGTCGGACATCGGAAGGCGGCCATCTTCCCTCGTCAGGTACGGATGATAGTCGACGCCCTCGGGCACAGATGTCCTCAGCCGGTCGACCGTCGGCAAATCCTCCGCATCGGGGATCACCAGTCGCTCCCGCATGTGTCCCAGCATCTCATCGAAGAGGACTACCACCGGCGTCCGATACGTCTCCGCCAGGTTGAATGCCCGTACCGTTGCTTCAAACAAGTGCTGGTGGGTGGACGCCGTAATCGCGATGATCGAGTGGTCGCCGTGTGTTCCCCAGCGCACCTGGTTGATATCGCCCTGGCTCCCCTGCGTGGGAAGCCCGGTACTGGGACCGCCGCGCATTACGTCCACCAGTACGCACGGAATCTCCGCCATGATCGCGAAGCCCAACGCTTCCTGCATGAGTGAGAACCCCGGTCCACTGGTGGCGGTCATCACCTTGTTGCCGGTGAGAGACGCCCCCACGATCGCCGCCATGGACGAGATCTCATCTTCCATCTGTATAAACTTGCCACCGCGTTCAGGGAGGGCTTTGCTGAGGTATTCCGCAATCTCCGACGAGGGGGTAATCGGGTAGCCCGCGAAGAAGCTCAACCCCGCATAGAGCGCCCCTTCCGCGCACGCCTGGTTCCCCTGGACGAACAGCGGTCGCGTCTCGCCCGCAGTATAGGCGGTCACGGAGCCCCCGACGGACGGACCGCCGCCCCACGATCGGTGGGGGTATCCGGTATGAGCTGGATCGCCATATCCGGACACATTCGTTCGCATAACTCACACGCGATGCAGGCTGAGAGATGAGCCACCGTAACCGCGCCTTCGGCGTCCGTCTCGAACACGTGCTTCGGACAGAATGCGGAGCAGATACCACACCGCTTGCACCACGCTTGGTTAATCGTAATCTCTTTGATTGCTGTCATACGGGGAACCTAGCTTCATTTAAACATGCCCCTCCCCACAACGCAACAGCCGATCGCTCCGGCCCGGTTGCCTGGGACGCCGGATGCCGCACAACCGCCCCATCTCATGGTACGATGGCGTTATGTAGGGACTTGCGGTGCCTATCAGAGGAGGTTAGACTTCGGTCTGCACATGAGTTCGATCCACCTCGTCCTCGGGTCGTACAATAGCCAAGCACTTGATCTGCGAGATTCTGATCGAGATGCGCTGTACGAGTATTCGTACAAGCCGTTTCTGAAGCTATTGTATAACCACGAAGCGACCCCGTTTACCATGTATTACTCGGGACTACTCATTGAATGGCTCGAGAAGCATCACTCCGAGTTCGTGGATGTCCTCACGGAAATGGTGAAGCGAAAACAGGTGGAGTTGTTGGGCGGCGCGTACTTTGAACCGTTGCTTCCCCTCGTGCCAAAGACCGATCGTATTGGGCAGATCGAACGACTTACTACCCATATACGTAAGTGTTTTGGACGCCGGCCGCGAGGTGCGTGGGTTCCAGAAAGCGTCTGGGATCAGCGAATTGCCGCCAATCTCAACGCCGGAGGGTTGGAGTACGCCTTTCTGCGGGATTCTTCGTTTCATTTCGGCACCGTCCCCGATGCAACGCGCGGACACAGACCGGTGCTCACCGAGGATCAAGGGAAGACGCTGACCCTCCTCCCAGTGGCGTGGCAGCTCTCGGGACGATTGTTTCGCGATGACCCGGAGGCGATCGTGGATGAACTCCGAAAGATCGCCACCGCGCAGGAACCGGACGGAGGGCCTCCGGTCGTGTCGTTGTTGTTTGACGGAAGCCGAATTGGGTACCACCAGCACGAGGCGGAGGAATCGATCGCCTGGTACGGGCGGTTCTTGGATGCGATTGCCCGTCATCGGGATTGGATCAAAGTTGATATTCCGCATCGTATTCTCCGTGTACACCAACCGAGAGAGCGGACGTACGCGCCGGTGAGCTCGCTTGCTCGCTTAATGGATTGGATTGATCCGTTTGTACCGGACTCTACCAAGCCGGGCTTCAACAATCCTGCCGACCAGGTCTACGCAGACCATTGGCAGAGTTTTCGTTCAATTATGGAGTTGTACCCGGAGAGTGCTCGGCTCTACGCCCGCATGCAACATACCCATGTTCTGGTAAACCAGGTGCGAGGCGACAAGTATCGCAAGATGACCGCCCGGGAAGAGCTGTGGCGGGGGCAAAGTCACTACGCGTACTGGCATAACCGCACCGGAGGGATCTACCGCTCCAGCTTGCGCAAAGCCACGTATGCAGCCCTCATCGAGGCGGAAAAGACAACCCGAGAACGGGGTATTTTCATTCCGGCGCTCTCGCGGGTGGATGTGGATCTTGACGGTGAAGAAGAACTGCTGTTCCAGGGTAACGAGATCAACGCGTACGTGGATCGCCGAGGGGGACGATTGTTCGAGCTGGACTATCTGCCGCGGAACTGGAACTATCTCGACACGTTTCAGCGCCGTCCGGAGCCGTTTCATGATGCCGCGACGGTTACCGCGGGATATGACCCGGTCCCCCGGTCCGCATTTGTGGACCATCTTCTTCAGACGGAACAAGCGTTTGATGAATTCTCCCGAGGCTCGCTCCGCCCGGTGTGTGATGTAAGCACCCTGGAATACGATGTGGGGCAGCTCGACAAGGATCACAACACCGTGACGTTCCAGGGAAGTTGCCATACCTCCCAGCAGCTGGTGGAGCTCAACATCTCGAAGTTGTTTCGCTTCGGTAAGAGTCGCGTGGATGTGGAATATCGAATTTCAAACGTTGGAATGGAGGCGATCTCTGCGGTATTCGCCACTGAGATCAATTTGTCGTTTCACTCGCTGGATGTGGGAAAGCTCCGCCTTCACGCACGGCAGGGCCGGTCTCGAAAAGAGGTGCCCCCCGATGCACTGCAACTGGAAGGACTTTCAGATCTCCAGTTTCAAGATCTGCACAACAACACGGTGGTGACGATCAATCCGTCGGAGCGACCGGATCTCTGGTGTTTCCCGGTGGAGGCAGTGGGAATTCTCTGGGATCGTCCGCACTGGTTCTACCAATCCAACTGCGCGGTGTTGCGATGGCCGCTGACGCTGGACCCGGGAGACGAGAAGCAGTTCTCGGTATCGCTCCGGATCGAGAACGCGAAATAAGCCCCTGCCGACGACTGCCGCCCGGCTAATTGCTGAGCATTCCGTCGATCCAGGGGCGTGCCTCGGTGTACAACTCTTCACTCTCCGATGCCATAAGAAACTGCATGAACGCTCGCTCGCGCTCACCTTCGAAATACAACGCCTGCCCGAGATAGAAGCGAATCCGGTACTCTTGCTCGGCGCTCATGGAGATCTGCAGAATCGTCTCGAGAAGGTCGGCGGTACGCTCATAATCGCCATCGGAGAACTCACCAGTGACTACGCGGGAAAGCGTCTGGGCCACTCCCGTGCCTTCATCGGATCGTTCTTGCGGGAGGATGTGCGGTTCCGGCTCGAACGCCTCGGGTTCTGGAGTGCGGGAGAGCAATTCCTCGATCGCGGTCTCAGTGGAGGAGGATAGGGGGCGCGCAGTGCTGGGCCGAGGCATATCCGGCGAGGAGCGGCGTGGGCCGCTGTGGATACCGGATGCGTTTCGCAGAATCGGAAGCGGCGCGCGCCGCTTGGTGGCGGGGGGCACAGAAATCTGAACTCCCGGACCAGCTTCGAGGGCAATCTGTACAGGCTCCGAGAGAACGTTTTCCCCGGTGCTAATTTCTACCGAGTCCCGTTCGACCAACGCGCGGTCAAACACGCCGTAATAGTAGCGTACGCCGGGTACGGGATAGTCAACAAATCGCCGATTGGTGCTATCGATCTCATCCAAGAGCGTGGCATCCGAGACCGACTCCAGCGCATCAAACGGCTCAGTGCTGCGATACACCGATAGGGTTCGCTCGTTACGGGACGGGTCAAACACCACGACGATGGATGCATCCTGCGCCTGCGCGCGAATCCCCGTGATCTCCGCCGACAGCTCCTCTTCCGTGGCAAGTCGCGTCACCTCGACCGGGCGGAGCGTCTTGTTGCGGAACGGTACAAATATTGGATAGGTACGCCCATCCGGCTCCGCCGCCAGCACGGCATAGTAATACGTCCCCTCTTCTTCCGGCGTATCGAGATACGTTTCCACTCCGGGGTCCAACTCCGCCACCATTTCGGCGTCGTCGATCGTGTCGGTCGTGATCTCCCGGGAATGACGATAGACGCGATAGGTGCCGTCTGTAAGGTCGGTGGAATCGCGCCACGTGAGCCGGATCTGCGGGTCCCGCACCGCCACGCGCAGGCGAGATACGAAGGGCGCAAAAACTTCCTGATTCATCTCATCCTGAGGAGTCTCTTGCGCACTCGCGGGAACGGCCAAGAACGTGCCGCCCACAAACACGAGGATTCCTAACGTCAAATGTGCATTACGTCGCATGCGATTCTCCCTCATCACACTAATCGGCACAATCCACCGTTGTCCATAGCGCGTACCTGAATTATGATCCTTCCATGGATTTTGCATGGGGTCTGTTCGTGGATTTGGGACTGGTATCGGTGGCACTCCTCGCGGCTACGGCGATTCGACACCGATTTCGTTTTTTTCAGCGATATCTGATTCCCAACGCCCTGACCGCCGGGTTCTTGCTCCTCCCATTTTACAATTACGTGGGCCCCATGCTGGGAATTACGAGTGAGCTGCTCGGGGAGCTGGTATATCACCTCCTAAGCATCTCGTTTATTTCGATGACGATGCGCGCCGGCCAACCTCGGGCCACGGGAGGGGAAGGCCGAATATTTGCCACAGCGATCGCTACCTTGTGGCAGTTTGGGGTGCAAGCACTGGTGGGTTTGCTGTTTACCCTGTTGATGATTGCCACCGTGATGCCCGACCTTTTTCCCGCCTTTGGGTTTCTCCTTCCTCTGGGCTTTGTCCAGGGACCGGGGCAGGCGTACACGATCGGTTCCGGCTGGGCCCGATTCGGGTTCGAAGGCGGCGGGAGTATCGGTTTGACCTTTGCCGCCATGGGGTTTGTATTTGCCAGCTTCGGCGGCGTCTTTCTCATCAACTATGGGATTCGCAAGAAATGGCTCACGGAAGATTTTCTCAAAGGGTTGGACACCTCCGCGGTGAAGAGCGGAATCTATCCCTCCCGGAAGCGTCGGCCGGTAGCTGCCGAGATGTCAACCGAAAGTGAGGCGATCGATTCGTTTACCTTTCACATCGCCCTGGTGTTGTCGGTGTACCTGCTGGCGTATCTATTGCTTCTGGGGATCACCACCAGCTTGGCGCGAATCGGACCCCTATTCGCCGATTTGGCGGAGAATCTGTGGGGAATCAACTTCATCTTTTCCGCGCTTACCGGCATCCTGGTGCGCACGGTTATGCGTAAGACTGGGCTCGATTTCGCGGTGGACAGTAAGACACTTACCCGGATCTCGGGGTTCTCCGTTGATTTCATGGTTGCCGCAGCGGTGGGAGCGATTTCGATCGTATTGGTGAAGGCGTATCTGGTGCCCATTATCGCCCTCTCGCTGATCGCCGGGGTGTTGGCGTTGCTTCTTGTCCCGTGGTTCTGTTCGCGAATCTTTACCGACCACCAGTTTCACCGAACGATGATGATCTTCGGCGTATCCACCGGAACGCTGCCCACCGGCTTGGCGCTGCTGCGGGTGATCGATCCGGAGTTTGCAACGCCCGTGGCCAGTGACTATATGTATGCCTCCGGGATCACCTTCGTCTTTGCGATTCCCTTCATTCTATCGATTAATCTTCCGGCCTACGCGGCGACAACCGGGAACATGGCCTACTTCTGGGCGGGGATCGGCGTATCTGTGGCATATATTCTGTTTGTGCTGGCGGCGTTCGTGTTTATCGCACGGCGTCGCGCGTTCGCCTCCAAACGGCATGTATGGATGCACCCCAAGACTGACTCGGACCGACCGAAATAACCACTCCGGCCGTACCACTCCGGCCGTGTGTGCGCCGGGAATGCTCGCGCCGGATCGGGACGGGGTGCTACGGTTCACCCAGACTCGTGGAATTCTTTAAACGGGTGCGGGAGCAGCTCTCCCAACGTTACCGTTTTCTGGATGCCGTCCAGGGAGGCGAGGTGAATCGGCAGGTCTTGTGGGCAGAACTCCTGCAAAACCTGGAGACACAGCGCGCACGGTACCGCCGGAGGATCATCATCGGTGACGAGGACCAAATGGTCAATGTTTACCGTGCCGTAGCGCGCGACCACCGCAAAGATCGCATTGCGCTCGGCGCACACCGTGGCTCCATAGCTGACGTTTTCCACGTTGCAGGCGCTGATCGTTTCTCCCGTGTCGATTACGTGGACGGCGGCCCCCACCTGATAGTGTGAGTACGGCGTGTACGCGTTCTTGCGGGTCGCCACTGCGTGCTCAAAGCCGGCACGGACGGTGGCATCGTACTGGGTGTTCATGGGAGCTGGAAGTGTAGCGCGGGCCGGTGTCCCCGTCAACGGAGCTCAAAAGAACCGCAGCTTCTGCCGATGCTCATACCAGGAATATAGGAATGAACGTGTACCGAACGATCTCTCGCTGGTGGCGCCGCTCGCAGTACGGTAAGCCCACTGCCTACTTCTTACTACTGTTCGTGCTCTCAGGGGTGTTTATCTGGGTTGTAGAGGTTCGGGAGAACGGGCAGTTCGCCACACTCGGTGACGGGTTCTGGTGGTCGATTATTACCTTTAGTACTACCGGGTATGGGGACAAAGTTCCCGTCACGTTCATTGGCCGTCTGATCGCCGTGGCCACGATTATGGTGGGAATCGGCGGGACCAGTCTGCTCTCCGGTGCGTTGGCATCGTGGTTAGTGGACCGTAACACAAAAGCGAGGAGGGGGCTTATGGAGTATCGTAAGCTCAATGATCATCTGGTGATCTGCGGCTGGAAAAACGATATGAAGGACATCCTGTTGGATATTCTTCGCGTCTCGGAAGATCTATCCGCGGATCAGTTGCTGGTTATCTCTAATGTAGATTCCGAGCGGGTGGAAGCTCTGAAAGAGGATCCCCAGCTCACCGGACTGAAGTTCGTCCGGGGCGACTACTTCTCGGAAAGCGCCCTCCGCCGAGCCAACGTAGATGTCGCCCGGAAGGTGCTTATCCTTGCGGATACCCTTGAGAGTCAGGCTGCCAGTGAGGTCGATTCTAAAACGGTCATGACCGTCCTCACCTTGAAAGCGATTTCCCGGGACATCTACGTGACAGCTGAAGTGCTTGACAAGAAATATGAAAGCTACCTGAAACAGGCGATGTGTGATGAAATACTCTTCAGTCGAGATTTCAGCCGCCAGATGATAGCCAGTACGAGCGCAACCAACGGTATGAGTCACATAATCTACGACTTACTCACCCAGTCCGGTGGAACATCTCGTCTTGCCACCGAACCTGTCCCGAAGGACGCCGTGGACAAGACGTATGGAGATCTCAAGAAGTTGTTCACCTCGCCGGAGCGCGTCCTGCTGGGGGTACTGGAAAACACCGGTAGTCCCAATCGAATGAAGGTCGAGGCGCTTCGCGATGCGCAAAAGACCTCCGACGTATCCCAATTGATTACCAACCTTCAGAAGGTGAAAGGGCTCGAGGTGAACAAACCGCTCTTTCTCCCGGGGGATGATCACCCGATCCAGCGCTACACCCAGGCGATCGTGCTGGAGCGAATCATATGAGCGTGGATCGCACTCATCAGCAGGAAGTTCTGACCAAGCTGCAACAGATCCCCGTTTTTGAGGCGATTCGGGACAACGAGCAGTTTTTGCAAGAACTGTTTGGTATCTGCCGCCTCAAGTCGTACCGGTCGGGTGAGCTCATAATTCGCGAAGGCGACGTCGGCGATGAGATGTTCGTGGTCTACTCCGGAGCGGTGGAGATCAAGAAGCGTACGCGCGCCGGCGATGACTATACGGTGGTGCAATTACGAGCGGAGTACAACGTGTTTTTTGGTGAGCTCGCTTTGATTGACGACGATAAGCGCTCCGCTACCGTGATCGCTACGGAGGACTCGGAATTTCTGGTCATTACGAAACAGGACTTCATCGCGTTGGGAGATTCTTATCCCTCGATTGGGCTTCCAATCACCCGGGCGATCGCGAAGATTCTGGCGTCCCGCCTGCGGAAAACCACCGGCGACATGCTCACAATCTTTGATGCGCTGGTCAGCGAAATCGAGGACTAACTGCGGACAATTCGCGCGTAGATATCTCCCGACGGACCGGTCTCGGGAATCTCCGAAAGATAGTCTTGGAGCTCCGCGGCGCTCCACCAACGATCTGTCATAACCAGCCGGAGCTCTTCTCCAATGGAGAAGTTGTACTCGTAGGTAACACCTCCCTCCAGGGCAAGGCGCTCGAGGCGCAGGGTGGCGTGGTAGGCGACATCCCGATCCGCCGGAAGAAACTCGTAGCTCACCGCCGGAAGCGGCTGGGAGAGGCCGGCGAGCACGGCGTCTTCGCTTCCTTCCACATCGATTTTCACGAAATCCGGCACCCCGTAGTGCTGGATCAGTGCGTCCAACGTCGTCTGCCGGACCATCGTGGAGGCGGTGAATACGATGTGCTCCCATCCCGGATGATCCGCGGCCTGGGAGGCCCACTCCGCAGAGGTTGTGGCCACGGTGAGATTCCCCGGAGCCAGGTGCAACTCCACTTCGCGTTCTTCCTGTCCCAGGGCCTGTTCTTCAACTACCAGTTCGCCGCGGTCGATCGCCGTGCGAAACATGCGCCGCAGGAAGCGCGCGAGCTTCGGCTGTGGTTCAATCGCGATCACCTGCGCGCCCAGGGCGTAAAACGCCCGACTCCGGTTGCCCACGTGGGCTCCAGCATCGAACGCGAGCCCTCCGCGCGGCACGAACTGCGCATAGTGACGGGTAAGTTGTGCGGCCCGACCCGGCCGACCATAGTAAATCGCCAGTGATCGCAATAGGGACATCACGGTGATCTCACCTTCCTCACGCCCAGGCGGCGGTAATCCGCTCCATCGCGGTCAATACCTTGTCCCGGTCATTAAACGCACTGATCCGGATAAATCCTTCGCCGGCAGGCCCAAACCCCGCCCCCGGCGTCGTTACTACCCCCGCGGAGTTCAAGAGCTCGT
>JBMCMH010000019.1:0-29606 GCA_048614515.1 Alkalispirochaeta sp.
ATGGTGATCTCCACGCGGCGGTTGCGGCGGCGTCCCGCTTCGGTCTCATTTGAGTCCACCGGGCGGCGTGCCCCGAACCCGCGGTACATCAGTTCGGATCGATCTCGAACGCCGTGCTCAATGAGCCACTCCCCCACCGTGCGGGCGCGTTCCTCGCTGAGTTGTTGTCGTGCCGCTTCCGTTCCCGCAAAGGCGGTGTGCCCGGAAACCATAATGTCGCGGTCTGGATAGTCGGCCAACACCGCAGCCACCCACTCCAGCTTCTCCATTTCCTCCTCTAAGAGCTCCGCTGAGTCGGGGGCGAATTGGATGTCTTCTAGAGATATGGTGACGCCTTCTTCATCAGTGCGCACGCTCATGTCGCGGATCGCGTCGCGGTCGATGAGGTCCTCGATATCCTCCTGCACGCTGTCTCGATCCAACTCCGGAGCTCCTTCCACGCGCCCGTCGGCGGTACCCTGATACTCCATCCGGGTGCCGTCGGCGGCTTGAATGAACAAATTGTACGTTTCTTCGTAGTAATGGGGTCGTCCCGCCACGTTGTCCCAGAGAAGCTCCTGATCGAAGCGGGCGGTCATGACACGAAAATGTTCCGCTTCCGGTCGCTCAGGATCAGGGCGGTAAAAGAGAGCGTACTGAATTCGGAGTTCCTGGTAGGTCTCTCCTTCGAACTCCCGCGGGCCGAGATACTCGTACCGGGCGGTTACGGGAATTGCAACAGGATTCTCGATACCCATCCCGTCACGAAAGTCGTACACCTCTACCGCCTCCGCGGTCCAGGTATCCCCGGGATTGAGCTCCCGCTCAGGGAAGACGGGAATGTTGCGGACCTGCGGTACAAACGACCCGGCGGGAACCTCCTGCCTACCCAGGACGTCCTGCCACAACTCTACCGAGTAGTCGCGGTCGACGGAAAACGGCTCGTCACCGCCGGCAACCTCTTGAGAGACGCGGTACTCCGCCGTAATGGGTGCGCCGGACACCCCGTTTCGCTCCTCGGGGTTGCCCACCTGTAGCCGGATCCGGGTGAGGACTTCGGCCTCCCCCTGCGGCTCGCCGTTTACCGACAACTCCTGTTGATTAACGCCCACGATCCGGTACTGCTCATCCTGACGATACCCAAACCGAAACGATACCGCCTCAGAGCCGTCCGATCCGGTTTGCGCCGAAAGCGCGGTCGATATCAGCATAAGCACCGCAATTCGGAAGACCGGTCGCCAAATATGGCAAAAAGCACACCTTCTCATAGCGTATTCGTCGGTTGTCCCGGTTTCTTTCTTGACAAACCAATTCGCCATTCATACGATCACCGGCGGTGACGAGCTCTCAAAATGATACACTCGAAACAATGCAGTCGTTCGGTTGTCCCGATTGGGTCGCGCGAAAACGATCCGGCGTAATTGTAGTTGATCAACACCTACTGGCGACGTTTGGGCGCACCCTGTCGGAGATGATTCGTAGTACGTCCAGCGCCGGATCCTCGCCGGAAACGTTGGTTTTGGCGTCGGATCCGGATGCCCTCGTGGCCGACGACGGGCCCACGGCGGTGAGTCCTACTCGCATTATCGACCTTCTCCGACGGGAGGAGCTGAGTTTGGAGCGTCTCCGCCGAGTGGTTGCGTTTATTCCTGCCGGTGAGCAGACACAATTTGCCGCTGATCTTGGTCTCATTCTCACCAAATCAGCAGGAAACCCACAGGTTATTCTTCTTACCACCAACGACGACTCTACAGACGGGGCTGAGGCGCTTCTCGAACATCTCCCGTCCCGACATTGGAAGAGATCTGATCTCCGTCACCAACTTGATGAACACGAAGGGAGTATCACAATGACCGGTTCACAACGGAACGAGTACATCGAGAATCCGGATGAGCTGAAGGCTCGTTTGAAAGAGTTGATCCGCACCATACATGAGGAGGAAGATCCCCATGAGATGACTGCCTACAAAAAATTTGTAAAGCGGAACGTCTCCATCTTCTCCCGCGCATATCTCACTGCATATTTGGTGAAGACACTCATGAACGATGGGGATCTCCCGGCACCCTCCCGATCCGCTCCCAAACGCGATAAACCTCGCCGAGAGCGCGCGCGTCGCGGCTCAGATCGCTCGGCCGAACGTCGCCCCGCCTCGCCGGAGGGCACCGATGCCGGTGATGGGGTCACCGGCAACGTGGCTCCCGAGGATCGCCAGACGCTGTTCGTGAGTGTCGGCAAGAACCGCCGCGTGTACCCGAAAGATTTCGTAGCGCTCTTCGCGGAGCTCGAAGGGGTCCAGGGTGACGACATCGGGCAGATCAAAATTCTTGACAATTACTCCTTTGTTGAAGTGGATAAGTCGGTTGCGGACATAATAATCGAGCGCTATAACGGCTACGATTTCCGCGGCCGCAAGCTCACCGTCAACTTCGCGCGCAACAAAAAGGATTAGCACCACCACGGAGGAGGTGGTTACGTTGGACGGGCGGCTCCGTTGACACCAACAGCCTGAGCCCCGGCGGGACGTCTTCTGAGGGATGCGGAGAGCCGTGGTAACAGGTAGAGCACCCACCGGTCACTGCATGAGGAGTGCAAACAGTACCGCGGAAAAATATCCGTTGATCCCGATCGCCCCCAACAGCAGAGTCACCGCCGCCAATTCCCACCTCGTTGCAATCCGGCTCAATGATCGTTGTCCATAGCGCAGGGGGAGCTCGTCGTGCGCGCGGTTGCGCAACATCGCCAGATCGCGGTGGGCCCGGATACGGCGGGCTCGACGCCATAAGCGCCGATACCAATAAAAGCCGATAACTCCAGGGGGAAAGAGTGGTAACAGCGGTGTGAGGGCCATCACGAGCGCTACAACCGTGTGAAGCCGACTCTGCCCGGACAAGTTGACCGCCCATAGGAGCTCCGCCACAAAACCACCAATCAACGAGATCGGCGTGAGATGGTTCCAGTACTCGTTCCGTTGCCTCCCAGCCCACATCGCGCGAGAGAAAAGTGCCTCTGCGGGCCCATCAAATATCATCACCAACGGGACACCAAAGGGACCGCTGTTGACGCGAATACTCCCTTGGTCATCGATGATGCTGCCCCCCACAAACACATCGGTCCCTTCGGCCAACGCCGTAAGCTCCTTCCAGTACAGTACGCGCGGCGTCTCATCGGTGGGGCCCGCCCCATCCGGATTGGTGCGCGGCATGACAAACACCGGAACACCGTCAAGGCTCACCTTGACGGATAACGTGTGATCCCCTACCCAAATCGTGTGGTCCCGTTGAATTGCCTCAAGTTGCCCAAAGAAGCGATACACCCGATCCCGGGATGATTTTGAAGACACCCCATACCGTAGTGGGGGCGCCGCGTGAGAGATAAGAAGCGCCTCCCGAAACTGCCGCCACCGTCGTCTCACAACAAACGCGCCGGCGCCGGGTATGGCCACGTAGAAAGCGGCAGCTACAGTAAGTGTTACCAGCAGTTCCATCGGAATCATCGACGTTGCGCGTCCTCGCTGATTCTGATATTTTGAACGTACATGTTGATCGATCGCATCATCGTAGGTTCAATGTATACCAACTCCTATATCGTCTCTACCGGAAAGAAGGAGTGCGTCATTATCGACCCTGGGGCGGACGCGGACGTGTTGATTAAGCGCCTGGAGGCGATGAACCTCCTCCCCAAGGCGATCGTCTTTACCCATGGGCACCTCGACCACACCTCCGCCACCGGTGCGGTGCGTGCGTTTTATACGGAGCGCAACCATCACATCCCAGTGGGTATCCATGAGGCGGATTCGGGATATCTCGGGTCCACCGCAGAGAATACTAATCACGAGGTCTTCTCACCCTTTGGCGAAGTGGCGATGGAGGCATTTCGGAGCTTCAGCACCGATGTTCCCGCGGCGGATTTTTACTATGGTGAGGGGGACACCTTGCCGGACTCAGATTTGCACGTCATGCATACTCCCGGTCATAGCAGCGGGAGCGTCTGCTTCTACAGTGAACCGCGGCAAGCGGTGTTCTCGGGGGATACGTTGTTCTTCAATACGGTGGGTCGCACCGATGTCGTCCATGCCGATTCCGAATCGCTGCAGGATTCCATCTCTCACCGGTTGTTTGAGCTGCCGCCGGAGACGCGCGTTTTTCCGGGCCATGGGCCGTTAACCACCATCGAACGAGAGATTCGCAACAATCCGATGGTTAGTGACGGGGCGACGATTTAGTGCCGGCGGACGCCCGCGTCTGAGCACCGTCCGCGTTTAGGCAAACATGTTCACGAGAAAGCCCTCTTCGGCAGCGGAGCCGGCGGGGCTCTGTTCCATCGAATCAACGATTTGTCGCGCGGCCTCTTCGATGAGCGCTTCCTGCTGTTCTACCGGGTCCGCTGATACATCTGGTGTCAGCTGTTCTTGCATGCGAGCGATTCTCGTGATCATCGTATCGATTGCGCGCAGACGAGATAGAGAATAGCCGCTATTGGGAGAACGGGCGGGTATACCGGAGATATGGTTGAGTCGTGCGTAGACCGCCCCACGAACCGGCATTGCAACTCGTGACTCGGAGACACGAGCACGAACCAGATCGCTCAGCGGTACGGTGAGATTCTGAGAGATCGCTGTGTGTGAACTCGTCATTCCGCTGCCTCCGATTAGATTATCGGCCGACAGCGGAAAGAATTAAGCGTGCCTACCGGTTACGGCGTTCAATCTCGTTCTGATACTCGATGCGGTACAGCGCGTAGGGAATCGCCTCCAGCCGCTCCTTGGGTATCGGCTTGCCACTCTTGAGACAGATCCCGTATTTCCCGTTATCGATACGACTGAGCGCCGATTCAATAAGGCGGAGTTTTTTCAACTCCTGAGCGCTGAGCGCACTCAAAAGCTTCTTGTCAATGTCGGTAGTTGCCACGTCTACGAGGTCTTTCGTGTCGCTCGATCCGGCCATCGAGCGGAACTCTTCATCCTCGGATACAAGCTGATTCAATATATCCGCCCGCATCTCCTGGAGGCGTTCTTTCATGCGCTCAACAAATTCCTGGTCCATAGCGCTCTCCTTCAGTTGGGAAGTCCGCAAAATATATAGATGCCAGCGAAAATGTCAAGAGAATTTTGATCGTTGACATGCAGGCGGGGATCAACCTACCATAGCCGTATCACCATATAAGGAGCCGCTGTGGCCAAAGAAGAAGCGATAGAGGTAGAAGGGATTGTAAAAGAGTCTCTTCCCAACACGATGTTTCGAGTTGAGTTAAAGAACGGACACGTCATCTTGACTCACCTGTCAGGCAAGATGCGCAAGCACTATATCCGAATTGTCCCTGGAGACAAGGTAAAAGTCGCGCTGTCTCCGTACGACCTGACCCGAGGTCGGATTATCTATCGCGAGCGCTGACGAATAACCGCCCACGTGGCACCGGCTCCCCCCAGTTCCACACCGGGATGGCCGGTGGCCCCCACCATCGGGCTGGCTTCCAGATACCGGCGAACCAGCGCTTTCAGTACCCCTTCTGACCCAGGAGAGCTTCCTTTTCCGTGGACAATGAGCACTTTCCGAATACCGTCACGAGCGGCCTGAGCGATGAAGGTTTCTAGTTGCCCGGTGGCATCCACACCAGTAAGGCCGTGGAGGTCAATCTCACGCTCTACCGGAAGCTTGCGTGGTGCCACATGGTCATATGCTTGATCGGCAAAATCGTCCTTGTCTAGGTCCGGCGGCGGCGGATACCGGTCCAGGAGGCGATCCATCATGTTGCTGTTCATCAGTGTTCTCCTAGAATCCACAGAGAGGCCCGTGGAACCCATCCCTGGATTCCATTAGACGTACTTACAAGATAGAAATCCTCGTAGGACAATTCAACCCGAACCGCTGTAGCCGACTCAACTTGTATCCAGGGTTGCGCCGTGAGGCTGGGAATCCGCCGCACCGTGACGGGACGGACGACTACCGCCTCCGATTCCCTCGCCCGCTGCTCAGTCCACCACCAGCCTCCCAGGAGCACTACTCCGACCATGAGCAGGGTCACCAGCGCGATTGTGCGTCGGAGACGACCGCGCACCGTGAGCAGCCCCCAAAAAACGGTCCATGCCAGCCACAGCGCACCCACAACTAAATCTGGACGGAGATACCACGGAATCGTGGGTTGCCCCTCCATGCCGAAATACTCCTCCGCATCCGATAGCACGGCGCGAAATCGCCGGCGCTCTGGGGCCAGTCGTACTGCGCGCCGTAGGTGATATATTGCATCAATCGGATCATTTACGCGGAGCGCCAGGACACCCCGGTTGAAGTGAAGCCCCGCATGCCACTCATGTTCCTGAACCTCAAGCTCATAGAGCACTGCAGCAACCGCGGGACGCCCTTCGGCGATGAGCTCTTGAGCCCGGGCAAGCCGCTCTACATCCACTCGGGGAAACAACGTGGCCCCCACCATAAGCGGAATCGCTACGAGCGTTGTGGCTCCCCGCACAGACCATAGGCGGGCAACTCCAAACACCAGGGGCCCCAGAATAAACAGACCGTACACCCACGGAATCTCGGAGAACGGAATCCACGTGACCGCCGTCAACTCACTAATGGGTATGAGATCCGCCTCCGGGGCCACGTCCTGGAGGGGAGCCTCGGCATCGGACGGGACAATTTCAATCGGAATCGAGCGTTCCGAAATTGTCCGGACCTCTCCTTGATCCGGGTCATATACGGCGAACGCGCCCACCGTCACCGAACCGGCAGAGGCATCGCCTTCCGCCTCAAATCGCACCGTGAGCTCCCGACTCCCCTGATATCCCCGAACTTCTTCCTGATCCGGCTCAATAGAACTATCCTGACTGCGCCCGATCTCCACAAGCCCCTGCAACTCCACCTGGGGGAACTCCAGCACGGGCAGATTTCCGGTCCCCGACACGCGGACGACAACCTCACCGGTATCGCCCGGCATCAGCTCATCGGAGCCGACCGAAACCTCCACGTCAAGCCGACCGACCGCACCGGAACTCTGAACCGCTTCCGGCAAGGGGTCGATGTCGATTGCCAGCGCCGGAGCCGTGACATCGATGCCTTCAGCGCGGATGGTGGCGGCGGGGATCGTCACTGTGCCGTCGGAGGTCGGGGTAAAGATAAACGCAGCCACCGGTATCTCGTACAATGTTGTGTCGGCAATATCCTCCGAGACCACGCTTCCAATTCCGCTGACCTCATCGAATAGCCCCGCCTCAGGGGAGCGAAGGGTCACGATCTCGGGAAACGCAAACGTATCGATACCGACGATCTCCAGAAATATGGGCACACTCTGGCCCTGACGCACCTGTTCTTCCGCCATGCGCCACCGCGCTTGAAACGGCACCGCATCCCGCTGCGGATCCCGAACCTCCAGTAAAACTGGTTCAGTCTCCCGGACGGCCGACGGCGAGGTTATGAGCAGGGACTCAAGAATGTAGCGCCCCGGTTCATCGGCTACCATCGGTATCCTGATTTCCATATCCCGCCTGCCCCGCGTGACCACTACCGGTCCTTCCGGCTGACGAACCCCTTCAGGAAGGGCTGGAAAACCCAAGCGCACGCCCTCCGGATCATCCCGAGGGATGGTAAGGGTCAGCTCGAAGCGTTCTCCCTCATCTACCTGCACACGGGAGCCGTTGCGAAAGGAGATAGTTTCATCAACGGACGGTCGGTCCTCCTCTTCAACGTCGCCCACATCCGGCACTTCCTGCGCATCCTGGGCACGGAGCACCCCACCTACCCCGGCAAGCGCCAACAGGACCAGGAGCGCTCCCCGCAAAATCACCCCAGGTATGGGCTTTCGACACGTCATCACCAGTCTTCCGCCTCATCGGTCACGGCGTGTTCCTGATTGGCCCGCCATCGTTGCTCTTGTTTGCGCCGCAGATAATCAAGCATTCGCTGCCCGCCACCGTTACCAGCGTCGTCGTCACGTTCGTCCCGATCTTCGGAACTCCGCGCCCCTTCCCCCTCGAGCTCAGATCCCGCCTCGATTCGTTCGATGGTGAGTTCCAGATTAATCTTTGCCGCTCGACTTCCCGGATTGATCAGCAATGCCGATCGAAACTCCTGGAATGCGTCCTGATATCGTCCCTGTTCAAACAAGAAGACTCCACGATTGAAGCGGGCGCCATACATAAGGTCATCAACATCGGACTCCCATGCCGCCTCCCAGCGGTCCACCGCGGCCCCGGACTCACCAAGATAGTGGTAGACGGTACCCAGGTTGTAGGATAGCCACGGCTCGTACTCAGAAATCCCTTGCGCCCGCAGATAATCAACGATCGCCGGCTGATACTCCCCGCGACTCACATTGTAATTTGCCCGGACTACCCGGAGGTGAGGAAAATACGCGTTACACGAAACCAGGAGGAACGGCATCAGAACAAGCATGATCCGCTTCATAGGGTACGCCTCCAGCGGATGTGGTTTACCAGCAGAATTCCCGCGAACAGCACGAACGCCAACAGGACAAATACGTGATACCGATCTACGGAAACCTCACGAAATACGACGTCTCGCCCGTGGCCGGAGAGCTCCCGGAGATCAGCGGCAACTTCCTGTGCTACGCTTCCATCACTGATGTCATACACGCGTCCATCGGACACCGCTGCCAGTCGCTCCAGCGTCTCGCGGTCGGCTCCCACCATCACCGGCCGCCCTGCGTCATCTCGCAACACGCCGCCGGAGCCGGTGGGGATCGTGGCTCCACCAGTGGTCCCGGTGAGTACTCCCAAGACCGGTATATCGGCGGTTCGGAGCCGTTCCAGCTCTTCATCCACCGTGTCCTGCAATTGTTCCCCGTCACTAAACAGAACAATCGCTTTCCGGCGAGGAGACCCGGAGGGAAACGCGCTGAGTGCGGTATCCAAGCCACTGCGGACGCTCGTACCGGCGGTGGTTATGAGCGCCCCGGAAAGATTACTCATGGCGAGATCAAACGCGACTGGATCTTCGGTCATCGGGACCACCACGGTGGCAGCTCCCTTAAAGGCAACCACTGCTCGATACGACTCGTCGAGACGCCCCACGATGGATCGGGCCACCTCGCGGCTGCGGACCAGTCGAGATGGAGAAATATCTTCAGCGACCATACTATTGGAAACGTCCATCAGGAAGACCAAGTCCAGTCCGCGACGTTCATCTTCCACCGAGATCTCGCCCCACTGCGGTTCCGCCAGGGCGACAATGAGAGAGGCGATCGCCCCCGTGAACAACACCGCGGTGACGAATCCTTTCACCGCCAGCACGTTGAGAATTTCCGTCCGTCGATGCTCTCCAACAAATCGTGAGACGGTTCGGCGATTCCGATACCCGGCAACCAGGAGGAGGCCTCCGAGGACCGGCAGGCCCGCCAACAGCCACAGGTAGTGCCCATAGAGAAAACTCACGGCGCGCTCCCCACGAATACTCGGCGCAGGAGAACCTCCGCCACCAAGAGCGCCAGAGCCCAGAGGAGAATCATCCGGTGCTGTGGTCTCCGTTGTACACGAATCTGTACCCGTCGTTCAGTACTCTCCGCGGTACCGATCGCATCGAACACCGACTCCAGGGTTCCCGCACTTCCGGCAGTGAAGTAGCTTCCTTCCGATAGGTCCGCAATCCGTTCCAGCGTCCGCTGGTCATAGCTTCCGCGGACCGTGCCACGATAGAGTTGGTCGGTTTCCGGATCGCGAACCTCGATCCTCGCTTCCTGGCCGGAACCCACCCCAATCGCGTAGATCCGAATCCCGGACTCGCCGGCAACTTCCGCGGCAGCTTCCGGCGAAATCTCTCCGGCGTTGTTTACTCCATCGGTGAGAAGCACGATGACCCGTTCCTCGGCACTGCTGCCTTGCAGATGCAGGGATGCCAAGGCCACTCCCATTCCAACAGCGGTCCCGTCCCCCAGCTCCATGAGCTGCAACTCATCAAGGGACTCCACCAGATGGTCGTAGTTGAGCGTTGGTGGTACCCGCAACGCGGCCTCAGCGCTAAACGCTACCAGACCGATCTGATCATTGGGCCGCTGTTCCACGAACCGACGGATTACCGACCGGGCAGTCTCAAACCGGTTAATCGGCTGGAAGTCCTCAGCCGCCATGCTGGGAGACACATCCAAGACGATCATGATATCGATGCCGCGGCTCAAGTAGACCCGCTCTCGTTCCGTCCGCGTCGGGCCGGCTAGTGCAACGATGAGCAGAACCATCCCCACCCAAAACATCACCGATGAGAGGCGCAACAGCACCACTCGCACGGTCGGGGGTGGACGAAACACGCCGCCGTTATAGATGGCGAACGGCACCGGAAGGCGCCCTCCCCGCCATGTATGGACATGGCGGATATAGTACAAGACCGGCACCATGAGAAAGAGTAGCAAGTATGCCGGACGATCAAGCACCCACATTGTCTCGATCCTCCCACTCACTGCGCTGCAACTCACTGGAGAGCGTTTTCACCGCTTCCAGATGGTGAGTCCGGTCGTGAACCGTCACGCGCCGATTGGCAAATTTTACCAGATCTCCAAACTGAAACAACTCGATTAGTCGATGCCGTTGTTCCTCGGGGATGCCCGCCTTGCGCAGGTGAACATCTAGCTCACCCGTAGTAGCCGACCGAAAGACCGACCCGAAGCGTCCCTCCAAATAGGAACGCGTGATGTCTACCAGCCGGATGTAGTACCGTTTTCCATCGAGTTCCAGCATTTCCGTCTGGAGCTGCTTCAGCCCCTTCTGCAACATACGATACGGACGGTTTTCGCGATAGCGCTCCCTTATGGCGTGTATCTGTCGCTGGATCCACCCCCCGGTAAGTGCCACCACCAAGGGTACGCCAAAGATCGACAGCACGATCACCGCGATCAGAGCGCGAGTTCCAGGTAACAAGAGCTGGTCACGCACCGGTTGGAGCTCGAGCTCCTCCGTGTCCGTCTGCAAGGTGTTCACGACGGCGCTCACGCCGGATACGGAAAACCCGCCCAGATCGATCGTTGGCAACTGGCGAGTTCCGACATAGAACGGCTGAAAGATGATACGAATCTCATACCCGTCCGCCCGCTGCACGATCGAAACATCGCGGAGATCTATCCATTCGGCGGACGGCAGCGTCGGGGGTACCGTCAGGTCAAGATCATCGGACGAACGTACTACCACACGCGCTTCAACCACGTCTCCCACGTAGAAGGTCTGCGGAAGAAACAACACCTCTGCGATGGACTGTCCATATACCGATCCGGCGGCACTCATCGCCACCACCACCGCCAGGAGCGTGAGCCGTCGCATCAGCGATGAACCCTTCGGTGCCGGAAGAAGGATATGAGCCGTTCGGCCACCTGATCAACAGTACGAATTTCAATAGCGGAAACGCCCCGTCGTCGGCATTCCCGCATCCATTGCTGCCGTTGTTGCCGCCAATACTGCTCAAAGGCGAAGCGAAAGTTGCGCGATTTTCCATTGAGATAGAGCGTGCGTCCCGTTTCCGGATCCATCGCTTGTAAAATGGGGAATTCCGGGAGCTGGTCCGTTACCGGATCCGTTACGCGCAGGGCGATCACGTCGTGGCGCTTGGAGATGAGGGCCAACTCTCGCTGGTAATCACCTGTGTGAAAATCGGAGATCACGATCACGATTCCCCGTCTCTTGAGCGATTCGCTTACCGTCTGGAGTGCCAGCGCAAGATTGGATCCCTGCCCCGTTGGTTCATGGGCAACGATCTCCTGGAGTAGGCGCATCGCGTGGTTTCGGCCCTTGGCGGGCGGCACCCACGCCTCCAAGGTATCGGCGAATAGCGTTCCACCGACTTTGTCGTTATTCTGAACCGCCGCCAGCGTGAGCAGGGCGGAACTGACCAGCGCGATGTCGCGCATAGAGCGCGCCCGGGAGCCAAACTCCAACGAGGCGGACACATCCACCACCAGGAAAAGCGTCATCTCCCGTTCCTCGCGAAACGTTTTGGTGTAAACCGAGCCAAAGCGGGAGCTTACGTTCCAATCTATCAGTCGGGCGTCATCGCCCTCAACATATTCCCGAACTTCGTCAAACTCGATCCCCGGCCCCCGGAATACCGAGCGATAGTTTCCGGCGAGCAGACTCTCCACGAGTCGCTGGGCAACCAGCTGAATCTGCCGGAGTTTGGCTTGGGACGGGAGTTGGTCCAGGGGATTGAAACGCGTTCGAGCCATAGCCGTCAGGGAACCGCAACGGTGGAAAGCAGCATATCCACCACGTCATCACTGGAAAGATCCTCACTGTCGGCCTCGAAGGAGAGCACAATGCGGTGCCGAAGTACGTCCATCGCGACCGCTTTTACGTCCTCGGGAATGACATAGGTGCGCCCGTCAAACACTGCGCGCACCTTGGCACACCGATACAGATAGATACTGGCTCGGGGAGACGCCCCAAACTCAATGTACCGAAGGGGCCCCATGTCTCCGCGCTCACCATCGGCCCGGGTGGCGGTGACTAAGTCGACAATGTAGTCCGTGATGCGATCGTCAATCGTCACATGAGCCACTATATCGCGCAATTTCCGCACATCCGTCTTAAAGATCGTTCGCTGCAACTCAATCTCTTGGGGTACTCCTACCCGGGAGAGAATCCGACGTTCCTCCTCGCGGGTGGGATAGTCCACAAACAGCTTGAGCATAAACCGGTCGAGCTGTGCCTCCGGCAGCGGATAGGTCCCTTCCTGCTCGATCGGATTCTGCGTAGCCAATACGAAGAACGGCTCCGATAACGGATAGGTGGTGTCGCCAATTGTCACCTGCCGTTCCTCCATGGACTCGAGCAACGCGCTTTGCACCTTGGCCGGCGCTCGGTTGATCTCGTCCGCCAGGATCACGTTGGAAAAGATCGGTCCCTTTCGGGGAACAAACTCTCCCGTCTGTTGCCGGTAGATCATCGTTCCGATGAGGTCCGCCGGCAACAGGTCCGGGGTAAACTGAATTCTGCGGAATGAGGCGTCCAGTACTTCTGCAAGAGATTTCACCATCAGTGTCTTGGCCAGGCCGGGCACCCCTTCTAAGAGCACGTGGCCCCCGGCGAGAATGCCGGTGAGCAGCCCGTCCACCATCTCCCGTTGGCCCACAATACGTCGACCTAATTCGTTGCGCGCCTTCTCCACAAGGTCTTTGGCCCGCGAGACTTGAACCTGAAAATCCCCATTCTGTTCCTGTTGTTCCATGTATCGTCCTTCAGCAGCGGAACATCACGTACGATAGTCCGCGTTCTCTCTGATGTATTCGTAACTCAAATCACTCCCGACCACGACGATCTCCTCGACGTCCGCCGGAATATCACCGGACACCGCAGTGCTATCGTGGGCCGGGACGTACGCCGGATTGCTCTCGTGCACCCGGCCGTTGGCGCGCGTCCCGGCGTGACCAGCGGCCGTCCCCCGAACCCCACCGGAAAAATCCACGATAATCGGTACTGCCGGAGCGTCCTGTGGATATCCACTCAGCGCGGGATCCATGGCAGCCCCCTTGAGAACGTCGGAGAGCTCGCGCTCCACAGCCCCATCTAATCGGAACGCTCCCGCCCGAAATACCTCGCGATCGGCGATTGTCACCGTGAGCGACTGCCAGTCCACCACGTGCTCAGGGTCCCAGGTATCCAGCGCGTCTCCCACGGCCGCAAGAATCCGGCCCACGTTGGGATCGTTACCGTAGATCGCGGTCTTAACCAGCGGCGAGTTGACCACATGGGTAGCGATCTTTCGCGCCAGGGTGCGTTCCGGCACGCCCCGGACGTGAACTTCAATCACATGAGCGGTCCCCTCCCCATTGCGGACAATCTCGCGCGATAGGGAACGGCACACGGGCTCCAACAGCATCTCCAACTCTTCTTCCGACAGCTCCGTCTCGGCGGCGCCGTTTGCGGTGCAGAGTACCATGTCGCTGGTACTTTGATCCCCGTCTACTGAGATCGTGTTGAACGTACGCTCCACCACACGCCGGAAGACGCGGTCCAGCACGTCCCGTTGCACCCGGGCATCGCACATGATGAAGCCCAGCATAGTGGCCAGGTTGGGTTCAATCATCCCGGCCCCTTTTGCAATACCCAAGCACGTGGTACCGCGCACGCGCGCCCACGCCATTTTGGGATAGCGATCAGTGGTCATAATCGCCTCCGCCACGTCTACCGGTCCACACGGTTGCGAGGAAATCTCCCGCACCGCCGCCACCATCCGCGCGGTGGGCAGACTCCATCCGATCACCCCCGTACTTACCGACAGCGTCTGCTCTTCCGGGAGCCGCCGCGCACCAGCGAGGGCCGCCGCCACCGCGCGAGCATCGGTGAGACCGCCGGCCGTGGCCACATTGGCTACCTTGTTGTTGATCACCACTGCCCTGATCACCCCCGCCGGGAGGCGCTCCCGCGCCAACACCACCGGAGCTCCACAGAATCGGTTGCGCGTGGTCACGCCCACCGATACCGCCCCGGGATCACTCTCAATGACCGCAATCTTCATGACCGCCTCCCCAGCATCCGGCCGCTCCGGCGGAACGAAAGAGAGGGAAGAGGTAAAGAAGTGAAACCCACGGGGAACCGGCGCTTCCCGCGCCAAGTAGGACCGATATTCAGCGGCGCTATGGTAGCTCACGGGGCAACTGTATCTGCCCGCATACGGTTGTGCAAGAACCTTTCCAACGGTAGCGTACCGCCATGAGTCTCGCGGAACGGATCATCCACCACCACCACCGGGCGATCCCCCAACTCAACGCCCTCTCATTCTCCGCTCCCGTTACCCACGTCTATAATCCCCTCGACTACGCCCGCCAATCGTGGGAGCAATACCTCCGCACCTATGGCGCCTCCCGCAAGGAGGTGATCTTCCTGGGGATGAACCCCGGGCCCTGGGGCATGGCGCAGACGGGAATTCCCTTTGGCGAGGTACAGACGGTTCGTTCCTGGCTGGCCCTCTCCGCGCCGATCGGTCGCCCCGAGCGGGAGCATCCGAACCGCCCGGTTCTCGGCCTACAGTGCTCCCGGAGCGAGGTGAGCGGCCGCCGGCTGTGGGGCCTATTTGCCGAGGAGTTTGGTACGGCTGAGCGGTTTTTTCAGCGCCATCTGGTAATAAACTATTGCCCCCTGGTGTTTATGGCGGAAACGGGCCGTAACATCACTCCGGACAAGCTTCCCGTCGTGGAGCGTACGCCTCTGTTCAAAATCTGCGATGGATTATTGCGCGCCACCATAGATGCGTACGAGCCCGGCATCGTAGTGGGGGTCGGCGCGTTTGCCCGATCGCGCCTCGCCCATGTGCTGAACTCCGGTGGGTCCCGCCCTTCGCCGCGCATCGTTCAGATCCTTCACCCGAGCCCAGCCTCCCCGGCTGCCAACCGTGGGTGGGCCGCCCAGGCGCGAGGCCGGCTCATTGAAACGGGAGTCTGGCAGGACGGTTCATCACGCCCCGGGGATTAGGGACGGCGACGGTCAAAAACCGCCATGATCGGCAGATGGTCGGAAACGCCGTCATCCTGCCAACTCACCGGGGTACCCTCCTCGTCTACACCACCCTTCGGTGCTACCGTCCGAAACTCCCGAAACGTAATCGCCGGTCCCGAGATCGCCGACGCATTTGCCAAGAGATGATCGATCCGCTCCCACCGACCGAAGTACGAGTAGGACCCGGGGTCGTCGCCCATCGACCATAGGCTCGCCAGGACCGGCACTCCGTGGTAAGTCGGACGATCGGTAATTTGTTCCACCTCCCGCGTAATTGGTAGGTACCTGCGCTTATCGCGATACTCCGGAGTGAACCACGGCGGAACACGCTCCCGGACGTCGCTCCCTCCCGATTGTGCACGGCCGACAGGAGGCGGATCGGTCCCAAGGGCGTCGTCCCATTCACGCATCGTGGTAACTTCCATCAAAGCAGTGGGGTACGCGGCTCCAATGTATTCGTTTTCGCGGGGTTGTTCATTGAGGTCACCGGCTATCAGTACCGGGAGGTCCGGTTCGGCGCCGGCAATCTCCGCTATCCGGGATGAGAGGAGGCGCGCGGTGGCCCGGCGCAACGGCTCAGTTGCAGCCGCCCCGCCTCGCTTGCTTTTCCAATGGTTGGCAAAGACCACGAGATCACTTTCAGGAAGACGTAACCGAGCCTCCATGATTGGCCGCAGCGCCGGTACGTCTCCGCTACGCGCCAGGAGCGAGCGTACCGTGACGATTGGATACCGGCTTGCAATCGCCACGCCGGTAGCGCTTGCCGCGCCGCCGACCCACGCGCGGTACTCCAGCGGGAGGTCTACCGCATACTCCCGAACCAGCCGATCCAGCAGCTCGGCGTTCTCGATTTCCGATACCACCAGTACATCCGGTGCCGGCTCGATCCCGTGAAGCGCAGCCCCCAACGACTGCAGTCTCCGCTCCACGTCACGCTCATTCCATCCCGCCTCCGGGAGAAACTCCTCATACTCGTTTCCATTTGCCCGAGCATCAAAGAGGTTTTCCACGTTGTACGCCACCACGGTGAGCGACTCATCATCGGGAACCACAATGCGGCAGCTGGAGCACGCCGACAACACGGCGCACACACCGGCCAGGATTACTACCCGCGAACACTGAACGACACGCACACATCTGCATACAGGGGTGAAAGTCACCCTGCTTCTCGAAGACGCCATGAAGTACGCACCCACAAAAAAACCCGCCCCGGGGGGCGGGGTCGGGTTGCGGGACCGAGGGCGTCCCCACGAGCATACGAGCGGCGAACGGCGGCTATTCCAGTTCGGAACGGTGCGTAATCACCCGCGAAACGAGGCCATACTCGACCGCTTCCTCGGCGTTCATCCAGTAGTCACGGTCGGTGTCTTTCTCCACCTGCTCGAAGGGCTTTCCCGTCTCCTGCGAAATGAGTGTATTAATGCGCGTTCGCATCTTGTCGATCTCTCGGGCGTGAATCTCGATCTCCGTGGCCACTCCGCGCACGCCGGAGAGCGGCTGGTGAATCAGATAGTGGGAGTTGGGAAACGCCAGCCGCTTGTCTTTATCCCCCGCCAAGAGGATGAGCGCGCCGGCACTGGCCACCAGACCGATTCCCACCATGTAAACTTCCGGCTTCACGAAACGAATCGTATCGAAAATCGCGTAGCCCGCATCCGCGTCACCGCCGGGAGAATCAATGAACACCCGGATCGGATCGTCCCCTTCCTGCTCCAGGATCAGAAGCTGCCGCACCACGCGCTCGGCAAGCTCCTTATTAATTTCGCCGGAAATCAGAACAGTCCGCGTCTTGATCATTTTATCAAGCAGCGGTGGATTCTCGTTCTTCTTTTCCTGGTCTTGTTCCTGATCGTCGTCTTGATATTTCATCTGTTGCTGCTGGCTCATATTCATCTCCATAGTTGCGTTTGAGGGCAGAATATACTATCAACAGAGGGGAACATGCAAAGCACCGACACCCGTAGCGGCTTCGTGGTCCTCTTGGGCCGCCCCTCATCCGGTAAATCCAGCCTCGTGAACGCCGTATGCGGTCACCATGTCTCGATCATCTCCCCGGTTCCCCAAACAACCCGCAATGTGATTCGGGGCATCGTTACCGATCCCCGGGGACAGATCATCTTTCTCGATACTCCAGGGTTGCATCGATCGGAAAAGCAGATCAACCTCCGCCTCCGGGAAGTGGCCCTGCAGCAACTGGAAGACGTGGAAGCCGCGGTATATCTCGTGGATGCTACGCGTCATCCCGGTGACGAGGAGCGGGATCTGGCAACGGTTATCGCAGAGCATGATCTGCCGGTGATTGTGGGTATCACCAAGTGCGATCTGCCCGCTGCCGATATTCCCCGAACCCGACGCTTCCTCGAAGATGTCGGCTTGGGGGCCCTGACAACGGTAGAGCTCTCCGGACTCCCGGAGGACCTCAAAGAGGTCCGGCGGGGCGTGAACACGTTGCTGGATCGGCTCTTTCTCCTCCTTCCGGAAGGACCCGCCTGGTATCCAGAAGAGTTTTACACCGACCAGGAGCCGTCGTTTCGTATCGCAGAGGTGATTCGGGAACAGGCGATTCGCCGGGCCCGGGAGGAACTGCCTCACGCCTTATATGTGGAGGTGGCTGACCTGGAACAACGGGATGATACCCTGTGGGCCCGGGCGTTTATTCTCGTGGAACGGGATTCGCAGCAGGGCATCGTGGTTGGCCGGAACGGGCGAACGATCACGGCTATCCGGAAGGAGTCGGAGCGGATGTTGTCGGAACTGTTTCCCACCCCGGTACGCCTCTCCCTCCAGGTAAAGGTAAAACCGCGCTGGCGCCACGATGCGGCGCTTCTGAAACGGCTCATCCAATAGGCACCGACGTATCAGCCTCGTTACCTGGAGGCGGAATGTACCGAAGCGAATCCGGAACGGCTTAGGATGAGAGCTTGGCCCGCTCCACCGTGCCGTCTTTTCGCCCTACCCAAATCTCGGTATGGGCCCGGGTAAAGACGCCGTTCTCCAGCACGCCGGGAATCGAATTGAGCGTATCTTCCAACGCATCCGCGTCGACATCGGCTCCATCGAGATGGACATCCAAGATAAAATTCCCGTTATCCGTGACGACCGGGCCCGCTTTGCGCTGGGCCATGCGCAGCTCCGGACGAAATCCCAGCACACCGATCATTCGCTTCGCCGACGGGAGCGCCGCCGGAATGATCTCTACCGGTACTGGAAAGAGTCTACCCAGTTGGACGGAGAGCTTGGACTCATCCACCACCACGTAGAGCGTGCCGGCGTTGTATTCCACCAGTTTTTCCATTGTCAGCGCGCCGCCGCCGCCTTTGATGAGGAACCCCGTGCGCACGTCCACTTCGTCGGCACCGTCGATGGCGATATCGACAACCCCATCAATCTTAGGATCGCTCAGCGGAAGGAGCGGAATCCCCAATCGCTGCGCCTCAATGGTACTCTCGAAGCTGGTGGCCACCGCCAGGATATCCGAAATACGACCTTCTTCGAGCAGCGCACCAATCCGCCGCACGGCATGAATCGCCGTACTCCCGGTGCCAAGTCCCACGGTCATCCCGGACTTCACGACTCGATCCGTCACCGATTCGGCAACCGTACGCTTGATTTCAGATGTTTCCACGGATTTCCTTCCTACTCATCGTATAGATTGAGAATTGCCAAGACTCGCTCGGCTCCCAAGGTCTTGAGAAACCCGCCCAGTCGTGGACCCCGTTCCTGCTCTATAAGGATCACGTAAAGCGTTTGAAAGAGTTCTTTTGGCTCCATCCCCACCGAGCGCGCCACATCATAGATCCCGTTCTGCACCTCTTTATCGCTCAACTCCGAGATTCCGGCACGCACCATATCACGCAACTCTCGGACCGCCTGCCGCTCCGCATCAGAGAGCTCCCGCGGCACCGCCGAGCCCGGCTCCACCACGTGGAATCGAAACTCCTCCGGCGCAAACTCCTGCACCCAATTCCATGCCCCCCGTGCCCGCTGCCGCGCCCGCCTCTGGAGGTCCGCGTCCATCTCGGTAAACCCGGGCATTTCCGCGAGGGCGGCATCGACGGCGCCGTCATGGATCAAAAGCAGATTACACAGATGCCGAAAGGGAATCTGAGCGGGTAATGCTGCTGGAGGCCCGTCCACCTGGGACAGCTCGTAGATGCGACGCTCTTTGGCGGCGCGCTTCTCATTGACCGACTCCTGTCCAAAATAGATCCGTTCGCACTTGTCGTAGTCCTCGTAGATCTTAATCACGTCCAAATCAAAACTAATTGCGAACTCGCTATTGGGCCGCGTCCCGGCAAAGAGGTACCGCACCACCTCCGGCTGATAGACCTCCAGTACGTCCCGCAGGCTAATCACCTCACCGGAGGAACTGGACATCTTGCCCCCGCGGCCCTTAATGCTGATGAAGTCATACTGAAACGTGACCGGCGGGTCCCAATTAAAGACGTCTCGCACCACGTGCCGCGCCGTATCGAAGCTGCCGCCTTCCGAATGGTGATCCTTCCCGGCAGGCTCAAAATCGACCTGTTCGTAGGCCCACCGCATGGGCCAATCGATGCGCCAGGGGAGCTTGGCGTATCCGGTCTCCCGGAGATCGATCGTGTCGTCCTGGCCGGTTTCTTCACAGTGATAGGTGAGCGCCCACTCGCCGTCCCACCCTACGATCGTGGTGGTATCCTTGTTGGTAAAGCGGCTAAAGACGCTCACCGGCCACCACTCGGCGGGAAGCGGCGCGGTACGAAAGCGGTTAAGGATCTCCCGGATCTCATCCCGCTTCGCCAGCGCGGTGCGAATCCCCTCGGCGTAGGTGGCCGACCGATACCGGGAGGCCTGATAGATATACTCCGGGGTAATTCCCACCTCCGCCAGGCGCCCCTCCAGTTCCGCCTCATTGGCGCGGGCGAAACTCTCGTGCTCTCCGGCGGGGTCGGGCACGAGGGTAATCGGCCAGCGCAAGTACGTCTCGAACGTCTCCCGGTCGTCCACGTTTCCCGGTACCTTCCGGAACACATCGTAGTCGTCCCAAGAATAGAGAAACCGCACGTCGCGTCCCTTGTCCCGAAGCGCCCGCACCACCAGATCCACCGAAATGATCTCCCGAAAGTTCCCAACGTGCACCGTTCCCGATGGGGTAATACCGGAGGCGCAGGTGTAGCGCTCCTTGTCACCCTTCTCACGTATAATCTTGTCTGCGTTGATATCCGCCCAATGGCTGCTCATAGGGGCGCAGTATACGCTCCCCGACGGTAAATTTACAACGCGAGTTTGCCGATACGGCTCATATGTGGAACGTCCTCGCGATCATATTACTTACGGTAGTGGTCATCTCGCCGGCGGTTGAAGCCAACGGCGCTTCGCCGCGCCACTCCCGGGAGGCGGGGGCCGAAGCTCAGGAGCACGACGGCGGAGAGCACACGGAAGATGCACACCGGCCGGTACCCCCTCCTCCGGACTCACAGCTCACGCATCAAGTAGAGGGAATTGCGTCCTGGTACGGCGGCAAGTTTCAGGGGCGTCTCACCGCAAACGGTGAGGTTTTTGATACCAATGAACTCACTGCCGCTCACCGAACGTTGCCGTTTGATACGATCGTTCGTGTCACCAATCAGGACACCAATCAGTCGGTTGAGGTGCGTATCAACGACCGCGGACCGTTCGTGGATAACCGAGTTATCGACCTCAGTCGGGCCGCTGCCTCCCGCATCGGTCTTACCGCTTCGGGAATCGCACCGGTCGAGCTGGAGATCATCAACTACGTTCCGGAATCCAACTCCCGGGTGATTCAGATCGCCTCGTTTTCCCGCCGAGAAAACGCCCAGACGATGGTGGCGCGCCTCATCGCGGAGGATCTCCCGGCCGCCGTCGAAACCGCCGAAGAGCAGAACGCGTACCGGGTGATTCTCACCGACGTACACACGCGCGACGTGGAAGACTACCGCTCCCGGCTGGAGTCGCTGGGCTTTCGTTCCATTCTCGTGCGTCGAAACTGATCCTGGGGTGAATCTGTTTTGCCATACTTTCCATTACACGGAGATAGCGCTACTTTGTAGCGGCAATGTCTGATTCGTTCTGGAACGACCAATTCGCCGACTCCGAGTTTCGCTATGGCACGAAGGTAAACGCCTGGGTAGAAGAAGCGGTGGGGCGCTACGTGCTCAACGGCCATTGGTTCGCGAACCTGGGCGTCGATAGCCCGGATGAACTCTCGGTAATTGAACTCGCCGCTGGAGAGGGACGTAATTCCGTATGGCTCGCGGAACAACAGTTTCAGGTAACCGCCTTTGACCAATCCCCCCAAGGCGGTGAGAAGACACGCCGGCTTGCAGCGCACCGCGACGCCGTACTCACGATTCGCACCGACGACGCCATCGACCTCGGGCTGAACTCCCCTGGGTGGCAAGGGTATGCCGATGTGGTGATCAGCACGTTCTTCCACACCCCACCGGACCGGAAACGAGCCATGTTTACCGCCCATCGCAATCTGGTACGGCCCGGCGGTCTGGTCATCGCGGAGTGGTTTCATCCGGACCAACGGCTGTGGGGATACACCAGCGGAGGGCCCCCGCAGCCGGAAATGATGGTCTCGGTCCCGGAATTGCGCACCGCCTTTGGGGAATGGCACATCCTGGAATGCCGGGTTCGTCTTCGGGAGTTATCCGAGGGGTACGGCCATGTCGGCGAGGGAATTGTGACGCAATTTGCCGCGCAGAAACCGGTGTCCTGGAGATAATCCCCAGGAGTCCCGCCCGTTTCGGCCATCTTGACACGCCTCGCGGTCGCGAGGCAGTATAGCGCTTCCATTTGCAGGTCCAGGCATGACTCGGTTGAACATCATCGTGGTACATCGTTGTGTCTGGTCCCTGCATTCCGGGCCCATAGCTCAGTTGGTTAGAGCAGCGGACTCATAATCCGCGTGTCTTCGGTTCAAGCCCGAATGGGCCCATTCATAGCTGGTTGATTCCGCGTCGGGGGAGGCAGTGCCTCTCCCATCGTCCGGCTCCCACCCCGCCGCAGTACCCGGCCGGCAGCGACACTTCTATTTCCATTCTCGCACCCTCCAGGCCTTCATTGACCAGTCGTCGACAGACCTATATATTGATGACAATTTTACGCTCGCGCAGACTAAGGAGGGTTTAGTAATGCGTATATTCATTCAATCAAGGCGATGGACGCGATTCATCGGCCTCGCAATGGCGTTCATGCTCGTAGGAGCCGTGGCTTTTGCTGGAGGTGCTCAAGAAGCCCAAGACACCGAGGAGCCCGGCCAGGACCTGATCATCCTGGTGCAATCGGACGTGGTCAGTTTGGATCCGCACGGGTCAAATGATTCTCCGTCGAGTAACGTCCGGACTAAGATTTATGACAACCTCATTTATTTCAATGAGGACATGGAGCTTCAGGCCGGCCTCGCCACGGACTGGGAACTCATCGACGACACCACCTGGGAGTTCACCCTCCGGGAAGGGGTCACGTTCCATGACGGTACGGAGTTCACCGCGGAGGCAGTAAAGGCCAACCTGGACCGCATCGTGGATCCGGAACTCGCCTCGCAGCGGGCGTTTCTCTTTACCATGCTCGACGAGGTGGAAGTGGTAGACGACTACACGGTGCGGATCTCCACGGAGTTTCCCTTTGTGCCGATCCTCAGCCACCTGGCGCATGATGCGGCCGGTATCGCCAGCCCGGCAGCCCTCGAGGAAGCGGGCTATGACGAGACTGAAGCGGTAGGAACCGGCCCGTACAAGCTTCAGTCCTGGGAGCCCGGCGACGAGTTGGTGCTGGAACGAAACGAGGATTTCTGGGGACCCGCTCCCAATCCGGATACGGTTACGTTTCGCGTAGTGCCGGAAGAAAGCACTCGTATGGCGCTGGTGGAGCGCGGAGACGCTCATGTCGCTGAGATTTTGCAACCCGCCACCATGGGTCGCGTCGAGGCGTCCAATAACATGGAACTCGAGCTATTCGACACGCTCAGTCTCAACTACATCGGGTTCAACACGGAAAAAGAACCGTTTGATGACGCCCGCGTTCGTCGAGCGATCACGATGGCGATCAACATCCAAGAGATGATCGACGGTATCGTGGAAGGCGCCGGTACCCGAGCGGTCGGGCCCATCAGTGAAGCGGTGGTCGGATTCCATCCGGACCTCGACCCGCTCCCCTATGATCAGGAAATGGCCGCGGAGCTTCTCGCCGATGCGGGATACGAAGATGGATTCTCAACCACGCTGTGGACCAACGACAACCCCACGCGTATCGCGATCGCCGAAATCGTTCAGAACAACCTGGCCGAATTGAACATCGATGTGGAGATTGAGGTTCTCGAATGGGGTGCCTACCTCGACCAGACCGCTGAAGGGCTGCACGATATGTTCATCCTCGGATGGGTAACGGTGACCGGTGATGCCGACTACGGCATGTACGCGTTGCTGCACTCCTCCAACGTCGGGGCCGCCGGTAACCGCGCGTTCTACGAGAACGATGAAGTGGATGACTATCTCGACCGCGGACGGCAGGAAGCCGATCCCGAGGACCGGGTGGAGCTCTACCAAGAGGTGCAGGAGATTCTCATTGAGGATGCTCCGATGGTGAACCTGTATCATCCGCAGTGGATGATCGCCGTGGCATCCAACGTCAGTGGCTACAGCCATCACCCCGACAACGCGATGCTCATCGACGACGTGGTGATTGAGTAGATCTTAATTTGGAGCCCCGTAACGGGGCTCCCCATTCCTTTGTGCCCGGGCTTCGGATTGTTATCCGCGGCTCGGGCAAATCTCTCAAAGCAGAGGCACCCATGCAGTCGACTACTGATAGCACCCAACCATTGGAACGGCCCGGTGAACCCGATGTGGTTGTATCAGCTACTAAAGGACACCGGTGGCGCATGTTGGGGAAAAAACTCATGCGCAACCGGTCGGCAGTAGCAGGAGGAATTTTTATTCTCTTGCTGCTTCTGATGGCGATCGCGCCATCCCTCTTTGCAACTCATCACCCCACACGTTTCCAAGATCCCGGCAACCGCTTTGCGGCACCCTCCGCGGAGCACTGGTTTGGCACCGATAACCTGGGGCGCGATGTATTCAGTCGCGTTATCTATGGAACGCGCGTTACCCTGGCGGTGGCGTTCAGCTCGGTCTTCTTCGGGGCCATCTTTGGGGTGACACTGGGTATTGTAGCCGGATACTACGGGAGATGGCTGGATGCGGTAATTATGCGTCTCATGGATATACTGTTGGCCTTTCCCGGGATATTATTGGCCCTCGCCATCGTGAGTGCTTTGGGGGCCTCCCTCAACAACGTCGTGATCGCGATCGCAATATTTTCAGTTCCGAGTTTTGCCAGAATCGTCCGCGGATCAACGCTGGTTGTACGCAATTTGGAATACGTGGAGGCGATTCGGGCGCTGGGTGCTCGCGACTTTAAGATCATTGTGCAGCATGTTCTGCCGAACGTGATGTCTCCAATTATCGTCCAGGCTACCTTATATATTGCCACGGCGATCTTGATTGCCAGCGGCTTGTCCTTCTTGGGACTTGGCGCCCAACCACCAACGGCGGAATGGGGGCTCATGCTCTCCTCCGGCCGCGATTTTATTTGGAACGCCGTCCATGTGTCGCTCTTCCCGGGCCTTGCCATCGTACTAGCGGTTCTCGCGTTCAATCTACTCGGGGATGGGCTTCGCGACGCCCTCGATCCCCGCACCCAATAGGAGGCTCGGCATGTCCCTTGGTGTTTATCTTGCCCGCCGACTGATTCAGATGATTCCCGTGCTGTTGGGAGTGGTATTTCTGGTGTTTATGCTCTTGCACCTGGTGCCGGGCGACCCGGCGATTATTATGGCCGGGGAGCGCGCCTCGCCTGAGCAACTGGAATTGATGCGTGACCGGCTCGGTCTCAATGATCCCCTGGTAGTGCAGTACGGTCGCTACCTGGGAAACGCGTTGCGCGGTGATCTCGGCGTCTCGGTACGCAACGATCGCCCGGTTACTCAGGAGATCTTTAATCGACGATACGGAATTACGTTGCAACTTGCCGGAATGAGCGTGCTGCTGGCGATCTTCATCGGAGTGACCGCCGGCGTCGTGTCGGCGGTGTGGCGCTATTCCCTCTTCGACACCCTCATCATGCTGATCGCCCTCTTTGGACTCTCTATGCCCAACTTCTGGCTGGGAATTATGCTTATCTATTGGTTTAGCGTGCAGTTGCCATGGCTCCCCGCCGCCGGCTGGGGCACTATGGCGGAAGCAATTCTCCCGGTAATCACCCTGGGCACCGGTGGAGCTGCGGTCATCGCGCGGATGACCCGCTCTAGCATGTTGGATGTCATCAATCAGGATTACATTCGCACCGCCCGCGCCAAGGGTGTTCGGGAAGCGGTGGTAATTAACAAGCACGCCCTCCGTAACGCCTTGATTCCGGTGGTCACCGTGGTGGGATTGCAGTTTGGATTCTTCCTCGGGGGATCAGTGCTGACGGAAACAGTTTTTGCGATAAACGGCTTGGGCCGAATGATGGTAGCGGCGATTAACGCCCGTGACTTTCCCGTCATTCAGGGCGGGGTGTTGGTGGCATCGGTTTCCTTCATGGCAGTGAACCTCGTCGTGGATGTGACCTACAAATTCCTCAACAAGCGGATCGAACTGAGCTAACGGAGCACGCTATGGCAGAAACGACCGGCACATCACCAGCATTATTGGATGTTCGAGATCTACACACCTCCTTCTTCACCGAAGACGGCGAAGTTAAGGCGGTAGACGGCGTAAGTTTCTCGATTCGCCCGGGAGAGACGTTGGGTATCGTGGGCGAGTCCGGGTGCGGGAAAAGCGTCACCTCGCTGTCTATTATGCGATTGCTCAGTTCCCCCGGCCGTATCGTGGATGGGGAGATCATGTTTCGTGGCGAGAACCTCCTGGAACGCTCGGAACCCGAGATGCGCCAGATGCGGGGCAAAGATATCTCAATGATCTTTCAAGAGCCCATGACCTCTCTTAATCCGGTCTTCACGGTGGGGGATCAGATCGCGGAAGCGATCCGCATCCACGAGCATGTGGATAAACGCGCCGCCTGGGCGAAAGCGATCGATATGATTCGTCTCGTAGGAATCCCCGACCCTCAACGCCGGGCCCGCCAGCATCCTTTCGAATTGTCGGGCGGAATGCGCCAACGCGTAATGATCGCTATGGCGTTGGCCTGCAGTCCCTCGTTGCTTATCGCCGACGAGCCCACCACGGCGCTCGATGTAACGATTCAGGCGCAGATCCTCTCGCTCTTGCGCGGCCTCCAGAAAAATCTGGGACTCACCATCCTCCTGATCACTCATGATCTCGGGGTGGTGGCGCAGACCTGTGATCGCGTGGCGGTGATGTATGCCGGCCGGATCGTCGAGTCGGCCGATGTGCACACCCTCTTTGCGCACCCTCGGCATCCATATACGGTGGGCTTACTCAATTCGCTTCCGTTGGCCGGTAATCAAGAGGGAGACTTGCAGGCGATTCCCGGGACGGTACCAAGCCCCTTTTCCATGCCGAAGGGGTGTCGCTTTTCACCGCGCTGCCCACACGTTCGGGAGGTGTGCCGCGCGGAAGAACCTTCCCTCGAGGCGGTTTCGTCCGCAGCCGAGCATCCGGACGATCCGCTGGTACGCTGCTGGATGTACACACCACGATGGACGGCAGAGCCCGTGTCCACCGGCGAGGGAGCCAACAACGCATGACTACTCAAGAACCGATCCTCCAGGTACTCAATCTCAAACAGTACTTTCCGATCCGCGGCGGCATTCTCGGGCGCGTCCAGAACCATGTGAAGGCCGTTGATGACGTCAGCTTTGATGTATATCCGGGTGAAACGCTCAGTATCGTGGGCGAGTCCGGGTGCGGAAAGTCCACCACCGGGCGATGTATTCTCCGCCTGCAAGAGCCCACCGATGGACGCATTCTATTCGAGGGTGAGGATATCACCGCGTTGTCGCTCTCGGACTTGCGTCGGCGCCGCAAAGATATGCAAATTATCTTTCAGGACCCCTACGCCTCATTTAATCCCCGACAAACTATTTCCCAGCTGCTTTCGGAGGCGATGGCGATCCAGCAGATCGATCCCCCCGGTGGACGGCGCCGGTACATCGCTGAACTTCTGCAAATGGTGGGTCTCAAGGGCGAACACATTGACCGCTATCCGCATGAGTTTAGCGGCGGGCAGCGCCAGCGAATTGCGATTGCCCGCGCCTTGTCCGTCGATCCCAAACTGATCATCTGTGATGAGGCGGTATCGGCGCTGGATGTGTCGGTGCAGGCGCAAGTGATCAATTTGCTCATGCGGTTGCAGCGTGAGCTGGGGCTCACCTATATTTTTGTGGCCCACGATCTGGGGGTGGTGCGTCGCATTTCCGATCGAATTGTCGTGATGTATTTGGGCCAAGTTGCGGAAGTGGGAGAGACCCACCAGATATTTGAGAATCCGCAACATCCCTATACGCGGGCTCTCCTCTCGGCGATTCCGGTGCCTGACCCGACGCAGCGCCACCAGCCAATCGCTCTCGAGGGAGATGTGCCCTCCCCGATCGACCCACCGGAGGGCTGCCCCTTTCATACGCGGTGCCCGTACGTTATGGACCGGTGCGTTGCTGAGAAGCCCCCCTTGCACCCAATTGGTGACGGCCATGGGGCAGCCTGCCACCTCTTGGAGCGCGGGCCGGTAGACTACACGACGCTCGCGCCCAATGAATAATCTACCCGCATGAACCATCCACCGGCATATGCCCCTGTCACGGACCGCATCCTTGAGGAGCTCCGGACCATTGTGGGGCCTTCCCGCGTACTCGCGGGAGATGAAGATGCCCTGGAGGCGTTCTCCCATGACGAGATTCCCGACCGAGCGTATGCCCACCACCCGGATGTGGTGGTGGACGCGGCCACTGCAGAGGAGGTTGCCGCGGTACTCAAGGTGGCCAACCAGGAACACATTCCGGTAACCCCACGGGGCGCCGGGAGTGGGCTTTCCGGTGGGGCGGTCCCGCTACACGGCGGTATCGTGCTCCGTACCGACCGAATGAATCGAATTCTCGATGTAGATCTCGACAACATGATGGTGGTGGTGCAGCCGGGGGTGGTGACGGCCGCGATTAATGATCGCCTCCACGGAACGGGTCTGTTCTACGCCGGCTATCCCATGAGTCTGGAAACGTGCTACGTGGGCGGAAATGTGGCGGAGAACGCCGGTGGCGGCAAAGCAGTAAAATACGGAGTCACCGGTCGGTATGTTTTGGCGCTCCAGGTAGTGACTCCCACCGGTGAGATCGTTCGTATGGGGGGAAAACTCATCAAGGATGTATCGGGCTATAACCTGGTGCAGCTCATGGTGGGCAGCGAAGGAACCTTGGGAGTCATCACGGAGGTAACGCTGCGCCTCTCTCCGGAGCCTCAGGCATCCGCGGACCTCCTGGTGACCTTTCCCGATACCGAAGCGGCGATCACGATGGTACCAAGAATTATGACCGAAACCGGCATCACCCCCACGGCACTGGAGTTTATAGACCGCGGGAGTTTTGCTCAGGCGTGCCGCTATCTCAATGAAACACTGCCCTATGAGAACGCCGGGGCGGTACTCATTATCACGGTGGATGGCGCGGACCGGGGCCAGGTTGAACGGGAGTATGAGGCGATCGGGTCACTGTGTACCGATCACGGAGCGCTGGAAGTATATGTGGCGGACAACGCGGCCGATAGCGAGCGAGTGTGGCGGGTGCGGCGCAATATCGCTGAAAGCTACGCGCAGATTAGCCCCGACCAAGCCAACGAGGACCTGGTAGTGCCGCCGGCTCGCATCCCGGAGTTGATCGCCGGTATGGAGGAAATTGCTACCCGCCACGCGATCCTGATTCCGGCCTACGGCCACGCCGGCGACGGCAATATTCACACGCGGATTGTCCGCGACCCGAACTGGACCGCCACGCAGTGGCGGGACCGACTTCCGGCCATTCTTGATGAGCTGTATGCGCTCACGGCGCGTTTGGGTGGGCGCATTAGTGGTGAGCACGGCATTGGTCACAAGCGGAAGCAATACTTGCCGCGCTTTGTAGATCCGGAATACCTAGACCTTATGCGTACCATTAAGCGCGCCATGGACCCCAACGGGATCCTCAACCCAGGAAAGATATTCGACTGACAGGTGCCGGCGCCCTGACGGCGCTCGCGCTACGGTGCGT
>JBMCMH010000020.1:0-28272 GCA_048614515.1 Alkalispirochaeta sp.
TGGCGGGAACCAAGTTTCGCGGAGAGTTTGAGGAGCGGCTGAAAGGGGTCATTGAAGAGATAGCCAAGACGCAGGGTGGGATCGTCCTGTTCATAGACGAGCTCCATACCCTCATGGGCGCCGGAAGTGCCGAAGGCGCGATGGACGCCAGCAATCTCTTGAAACCGGCTCTGGCGCGGGGTGAACTGCGGGCGATCGGCGCCACCACGTTGGACGAATACCGCAAACACATCGAGAAGGATGCCGCCTTCGAGCGGCGCTTCCAGACCGTATATACCGATGAACCCAGCGTAGAAAGCACGGTGGCGATTCTGCGCGGTTTGAAAGAACGGTACGAAGTGCACCACGGTGTGCGAATTCGTGATGACGCGATCCTTGCGGCGGCAACGTTGAGCGACCGCTATATCACGAATCGGTTTCTTCCGGACAAAGCGATCGATTTGGTGGATGAAGCCGCCAGTCGCATGAAAATGGAGATCGAAAGTCAGCCCACCGAACTGGACCAATTGGAACGACGTATTCTCCAGCTCGATATCGAGCGCCAGGCGCTCAAGAGTGAGACTGAAAAGGCCGGAAAGGAACGCCTGGCGAAATTGGAAGAAGAGCTTGCCAATCTGCGGTCGGAGCGGGACGAAATGCAACTGCGCTGGCAGAACGAGAAGGGCGTCATCGACCGGATCCGCACCTTGAAACAGGAGTTGGAGCAGCTCGCGATCGAAGAAAAGCAGCAGGAGCGTGCCGGAGACTTGGCGCGGGCGGCGGAGATTAAGCACGGGCTCATTCCTACCAAAGAGCGGGAGCTCACTGAACTGAGTGATCGACTGCAAGAGTTGCAGGGAGAGAACTCGCTCCTCCGGGAGGAGGTCGGCGGTGAAGATATCGCTCGGGTGGTATCAGCTTGGACGGGGATTCCAGTGAGCAAGATGATGTCCTCGGAGATGCAAAAGCTCTTAGAGCTGGAGTCGATCATGGAAGAGCGCGTGGTTGGGCAGCCGCGGGCGATTCAGGCGGTGTCCGATGCGATTCGCCGCAATAAGTCCGGTATTGGTGACGAGAACCGGCCCACCGGAACGTTCCTGTTTCTCGGACCCACAGGGGTGGGAAAAACCGAGCTCGCAAAGACGATCGCCAGCTTCCTCTTTGACGATGAGCGGGCCCTCACCCGCATCGACATGAGCGAGTATATGGAGCGCCACGCGGTGAGTCGCCTGATTGGCGCGCCCCCCGGCTACGTGGGATATGACCAGGGTGGACAGCTCACCGAGGTGGTGCGGCGCCGACCATACTCCGTGATTCTTTTCGATGAGGTGGAAAAGGCGCACCCCGACGTGTACAGCGTGTTTCTACAGCTTCTGGATGAGGGGCGTCTCACGGACGGTCAAGGACGACTGGTAGATTTTCGAAATACGATTATCATCATGACCAGCAATATCGGGAGTGATCTCATTCTCGGTGCGGACGATATGGAGTCGATCCGACCGCAGGTTCAAGAGCTCCTGCATCAGGCGTTTAAGCCGGAGTTTCTCAACCGCCTTGATGAGATCATCACCTTTAATCGGCTGGGGCGCGACCAGATCCTCCGAATCGTGGACCTGGAGGTCACGCGGTTGCAACACCGCTTGTCTGAGCGAAAGATCACGCTCGAACTCGATCCGGCAGCCCGGGAGCACTTGTCAAACCTCGGGTACGATCCCGCCTACGGCGCCCGGCCGCTAAAGCGAGCGGTGCAGTACTATCTGCAGAATCAGCTGGCCAAAGAGCTTCTGGCCGGTTCGATCAGTGATGGATCACACGTGAGAGTCATTCGCAGCGATGGCGGCGACCGGGAGTTTGACTTTGAATCCATGGGGGTCGCCGCAGCAGCGGACACTCGATGAGCATCGAGAGGCCCCGCGGTGGAAGCATGCGGTTTGACCCCGGTCGTGAGACCGGGGTACTCTCCCTGCCATGGCCAAACTCTGGGACAAAGGATACGAGCTGGACGCCGTGGTGGAGCGTTTTACGGTTGGACGGGACTTCATCCTCGACCGGGAACTCATTCCCGCCGACTCCGCGGCCAGCATCGCTCATGCGCGCATGCTCGCGTCTACCGGCATCATCTCGTCGGCGGACGCCACACACATTGAGACAGAACTTCGGGCGATCGCGGCGGACGGGTTGCGCCGGGCCGTTCCGATCTCTCGCCACGATGAGGATTGTCACACGGTTATTGAAGAACGTTTGATTGACCGCCTGGGGGACGTAGGCAAGATGGTCCATACCGGTCGGAGTCGCAACGATCAAGTTACTGCGGCTACGCGCCTCTATACCCGAGAGGCGCTCCTGGATATCTTCGATGCCGCGGCGGCGCTGGTGACGGTGTTGCTCCGGCGGGCGGACGAAGAGGTGGCCACCGTCATGCCGGGACGGACGCATTTACAAATCGCCATGCTTTCCACGTTCGGATTGTGGTTGGCCTCCTGGGGCGAGCAGCTCCTCGATGATCTGGAGTTTCTCACGACTGCGGCGGAACTGAACGATCGGAACCCACTGGGATCCGCCGCGAGTTACGGGACGCCGTTGCCCCTCGACCGAGAGCTCACTGCGGAACTATTGGGGTTTGCAGCGGTACAGAACAACGTCCTGGCGGTGCAGCACTCGCGGGGCACGCTGGATGGGCGTATTCTGGAAGCTCTGGCGGGCATTTCCACAACCCTGGGCCGGATGGCGCAGGACCTCATCATCTTTTCCTTGCCGGAAGTGGGCTACGTGGTGCTCCCGGAGGAGTTGTGTTCCGGTTCCAGTATTATGCCACAGAAACGGAATCCCGATGTACTGGAACTATTACGCTCGCGCAGTGGCATTGTCGACGGCTACGCCGTGCAATGCCGCAACGTGGTGCGGAACCTGCCTTCCGGGTACAATCGCGACCTCCAGGATACCAAGGAGCCGCTCCTGCGGGGGCTCGCCACGGTAGAGGAGTCGGTGGTGGTGGCAACCACGCTCATTGAGCGGCTTCATCCCGATCGTGAGCGGATGCGTTCGGCGCTCAACAGCGAGGTCTTCGCCACCGACTACGCATACCGACTGGTGGAGCAGGGAACGCCGTTCCGAGAAGCGTATAAGCGGGCCGCTGCCGACTATGCCCGCCAAGAGCTACCCGATCCTGAAGCGGCGCGCCGGCAGCGGCGATCCACCGGAACTCCCGGCGCTCTCAACCTCGATGCGCCGCGGCGACGACTACGCCACCACCTGGAGCGCTGGAGCGGACAGCGCACGCGCCACGTGCAGGCTGTCCAACGCCTTCTCGGCGGGGCCGATCGGGTCAGGCCCGCCGCCGAAGAGCCGCATAGCTGACAAACGCCACCACCGTGAGTAGATAGGGAAGGGCCAGAAGGATCGTCGGCGGCACGCCCAACACCGACTGCGCGCGGACCGCCATGGCGTCGATCGTTCCGAAAAAGAGCGCGGCCACCGCGAGGCCGATGGGCGTGCGATAACCCAGATATACGATTACCAACGCGATCCACCCCCGACCGGAGCTGATACTCGGGAGATATACCCCCAAGCGTAACGCCAGCAGAGCACCGCCGGTGCCCGCCAGGGCACCACTACCTAGTAACCCGAGGAGCTGATATCGCTTCACACCGACGCCCTGCGCGCGCAGCCATTCGCCCTGTTCCCCAGCGATTCTGAGTCGGAGTCCCGGCACCGAATGGTACACGCCCAAATGGACGGTGATCAGTACCACCACCGCGATCAATATGACCGGAATTGCTGCGATGCCGCCGTCCTCGAGACGTACCGACCCGCGCGTACCGAAGAGGATTTCGGACAGGAGCGGAGCAGCTCCGGCGGCCAGGACGTTGAGCGCGAGCCCCACGATAAACGGGTTGGCGTTCCATCGGAGCGCAAATTGGGCGAAGAGAAGGCCCAGGACCATCGCGGAACCGGCCCCCACCAACACCGCCGCGGGAACCGCCGCTCCCAGGCGAACCGCGGCGATCGCGGTAAACGCTCCGGCGGTGATCATACCTTCCAGACCGATATTGAGAATTCCTCCGCGCTCGGATACGAGTCCTCCGAGGGCCACGAGTAAGAGAATCGCCCAGCTCTGCATAATCTGTGGCATCATGTCTGGTCCTCCAGAAGCGAGGCGGTCTTGGGACGTCGGCGGTGCGCCAGCACGTTCGCGGTAACGAAGAGAAATACCACCGCTTGAACGATCGATCCCAGCTCCCAGGTTGCCTGGTTTTGAATGACTGCCGCTCGAGAGCCGGCTTCCAGAAACGCGAAGAAAATCGCCGCGGGGACGATCAGGACCGGTCGGTTTCGCGCGATGAGGGCCACGGCGATACCGTTCCAACCGAGTCCTCCGGAGAACTGTACGACACTCCGATGGTGGACCCCCATCACCAGGACCGTGCCCGCCAAGCCGTGGAGCAGCCCGGAGAGAGCCATCGGTACTACCGTGTAGCGCCCGAGAGACATTCCGGCGTATCGTGCCAGGCGACGATTGTAACCGACGATTCGCAGTTCATACCCGAAGAGCGTTCGCTGTAACACAAACCAGAGGATCACAATCGATAGCAACGCCCACAGCGCGCCGGTGTTTAGTGTGGAAGGCGGTAGTAGCCGGACAAGGCGTGTCGCTTCAGGAATCTTAGGGGTTGCCAGCAGGTTACTGTTTTGGTCGCGCAAAGGAGCCACTAGAAGGTAGTTGAGCACCGGAGTAATCGCCGCGGACAGCAGAAAACTGGTGATCAACTCGTCCGCCCCGGTGGCGTGGCGTAACCAGCCGGCAAGTCCCCCCAGCGCCGCCGCTGATCCGGCGGCGAGTACCACCGCCACCACGCCGGGAACCGGAAGCATCACCAATACCGAGGAGGCGATAACCGCCGCCAGGTAGACTTGTCCTTCGCCGCCCAAGTTGAATACACCGGCGCGAAACGCGATGACCACGCCCGCTCCGGTGAGGGTCAGCATCGCCGCGCGCGAGAGCAGATTGCCCAGGGCGTACCGATTAGACCACGGGCCAAACAGAAACGTCTGAAGCGTTTCGAAGGGGCTCTCGGCGGTGAACAGTATTATGAGCAGGACGGTGGTGAGTGCCGCCAGGGCTGCAATAATGGTGCTGCGTGCGGCGGGGCGGGGTTGGTTTACCGGCATTCCACCTCCGGTGCACGTATGCCCGCAAAGGCCCGCGCGATTTCCTGGTCTTGATGGGGGGAGAACGTGCCGGCCAGGGCTCCGTCGTGCAGTACGTAGATCGTGTCCGCCAAGAGCTGGGATGCCCGAATACTGGAGCTCAAAACGATGACCGCACTGCCGTGGGTGGCCAAATTCGACAGAATCGCTTTCAACGAGAGCTGGCTCTGCAGGTCGAGTCCCGCAGTGGGCTCGGAGATAATGCACACGGCGGGATGGCGATTGAGCTCCCGCGCGAGAATGAGTTTCTGAATCGTTCCGCCGGAGAGCGCCCACAGCGGCTGCACCTGAGAGACGTGGACGCCGAACGTATTGAGTAAGCGGGTTGTGATTCCCTGGGCGCGATGATTGGTGCGAAAACCCCGCGGGTGCACGGCGGCCCGCTCTTGGAGTATGGCGTTTTCCTCTACGCTCCCGGACAAGGCCGCGGCGCTGTCAAAGCGGTCGGACGGTACGAACGCCACGTTCCGGCGGCGCAGGCGGGCGGGATCGACGCGCGGGTTCAGCCTGCGCTCCTCCACCCGAATCGTTCCCGCCTCAAGGGTAGCCTCGCCGCTCAGATACTGTTCAATTACGTCCAGTCCCGACTCTCGGACCCCGGTGATCGCGGTGATCGAGCCGGCCGGTACCTCGATGTTCAAGGGGCCCAGGTGTCGCGCCGTTCGGCTATTGTGGATGACCGCGTGGTCACACCGAAAGACGGCACCACGGTTTTTCTGTTCCCCGGTGTTCCGGTTGGGGGCGTCCGAAGACTGGTCACGGAGATCGTTCGGACCCGTGGGGCCACCCTGAGCCGCGGGAGCGATATCGCCAAAGAGGATCGTAGCTAGTGCCTCCGGTGAAACGGGAGCAGACAGTGGTGGATGCGTTTCGCCCCGGATTAAGGGCGTGACACGGTCGGCGATGCTGCACACCTCCGTGAGGTCGTGCGAGATATAGAGAATGCTGTGGTGGTCGTCGCGAAACCGGCGGAGCGTATTGAGAATCGCCGATTGGTCGGTCATCGTCAAACCTACGGTGGGTTCATCCAGAACCAGTACCTCCGGCATATGCGCCAAGGCCGCGAGCAGCGCTGCCAAGCGGATTTCGGTGGCACCCAAGTCTCCCGCCGGCTTGGTCAGGTCCAGCGCAATGTCGTACCGCGTGGCAATCGTTTCGATGTTTTTGAGACCCCGGTGCCCCGCCAGAAACGGGCCCCATCGCGGCTCATTACCGACGATCAAGTTTTGCCACACCGGGAGGTTCTCTGCGAGTCGGGGGTACTGCGGCACGACGGCGAGCCGTACTGCTCGGTCGTCGGTGGGGTGCGTTCGGTCTACGGTGCCCTCGTCGGGATGTTCTATGCCGGCGATTACTCGTACCAGCGTAGATTTCCCGGCCCCGTTTTCTCCCACTAGCCCGTGGATCTCGCCGGGAACGAGTGTCAGGTCTGCCCGGGAGAGCGCGCGAATCGGCCCGTACCAACGAGCCACTGAGCTGACGGTGAGGTAGGGGACTTCCATGAACCGTGCTACCGACCGTTCTGCTCAGGCATATCCATCGTGAGTTCACCGGCGCGCATCCGTTCCAGGAGATCTTCCATTTCCGCCTGAACGTCGCTGGGAACGTTGCGAGTAAACGCCGGGTGCTCGATATCAAAGCTCACGGCACCGTCCGCGACGCCGAGGATTTGGGCCTCACCGAAGGCGAGCTCTCCCTGGATTGCCGAAAGAGTTGCCTCGTAGGTCGCGCGGTCCTGGCGTACGAAGGAGGAGCCCACGACAATTCCCGGAGCTTGATCGTAGCCGCTGTCGTCGTACCACAGGACATACGCCGAGTGTTCCCGGGCAGCGGCGATTGTGCCCTGATTCCCTCCACCGGCGATGGTGAGCACCACGTCGCTTCCCTGACTGATCATGTCGGCGACGATCTCCTGGGCGCGACCGGCGTCAAACCAGTTCCCCAGCACGCGAAAGTCCACTTCGCCGTCGGCGGCAACCGACTGGAGACCGGTACGGTATGCGGGGAGGATGACGTCGTTCATGATCGGGTATTCCTGACCCGCCAACAGGCCGGCGCGGGCGTCATCGTTGGCCCGCTCCATATCACTGGTGGTAACCAAACCGGCGAAGTATCCCGAAAGGAACGCCTGTTCCCGTTGATTGAATAGGATCGTGTGAACGCGGTTATTGCCTTCCAGGTAACCGTCGAGTACGAGAAAATTGACCTCGGGAACTTGTTCGGCTACGGTAGCCACGATCTCCGGCATGCTGGGATTGGAGGTTACGATGAGATCATACCCGCCGGAGGCGGCCATTGACATCACGCCTTCCTCCCACGTCGACTGGTCGAATCCCCCCTCTACGATCTCAACGGATGTGGACCCCGCTTCCGTAGCAGCATCGTTCACGCCGGCCACCAACATCTCGTAGGTGGGGCTGCCGTCTACGACTCCAGGGACGAATACACCTACCGCATACTCATTCGTATCATCTGCCTCTGGAGCTCCGGCCGCGTTCACGACGCCGCCGGCAAGTATCAAGATTATCGTTGCACTCACATATCGATTCATACCCTCATACTACCGAATCTGTGTGACCGTTGACCAGTTATACCGACGGTGGTAGCGTCACTGACACTGTGGAACATCGAACGTTTCTGGTTCTGGACATCGGCACGTCCTCACTAAAGGGTGCGATCATGACCGATCGAGGGGAGGTCCTCTCATCGGTACATCATCGAATTATGGGACCATCTGAGCGCGCCGCGGATTTTCAAGCACACCGCTGGACCGACGCGCTGCGCCGGTCGGTGCCCCATCTCATTGCAGGATACGCGGTGGATGCCGTGGTCCTCAGCGGAAACGGCCCGACGGTGATTCCGGTGGGGCGGGACGGCCGGCCGGTGGGGGATCCGTTGCTGTGGCTTGATGGACGCAGCGAGCCGATTCCCGGCGGCACCTCATTCTATCTTGGGAAGATCGCCTGGTTCGATCGCCATGGCGCTGCGGCGAAACAGGTGTGGAAATATCTCCCATTTCCCGAGTACCTGGTTTACTGGCTCACCGGCGAGGCGGTCGCCACCACGCCGGGAGAGGAATTCTCTCGTTTCATCTGGAGCCAGGACGATGTGGCGCGAGCGGGAATCTCTCCAGAATTGCTTCCGCCGTTTGTGACGATCGGCAGCGTCGCCGGTCACGTTCGCTCCTCGGTGGGAGATAGCCTGGGTATTTCGAAGGGCACGCCGGTGATTGCCGCGGGTTCCGACTTCCTCATGAGTCTCGTCGGCACCAATACGCTGCGCCCCGGACAAACGTGTGACCGAGCCGGTACCTCGGAGGGAATCAACCATTGTTCGGCAACGCCCATCAATCAACCAGCGCTGCGCACCTTACCGCACGTGATTCCCGGGCGGTATAACGTAGCGGGAATTCTCTCATCTACCGGTCTCCTGTTCGAGTGGTTTCGTGAAATCAGCGGACAAAAGAATCGGGATTACGGGGACATGATGCTGGATATTCTGAACGTCGCCGATACGGCTGATATTCCGTGGTTTTTCCCCTCGGTTCATCGGGGAGCGGCCTGGGAGTTTCAGCGGGGTATGTTTATTGGATTGGGGGCGGAGCATGACAGCGCTGCGCTGGGACGGGCGGTGGTGCTGTCGATTGGATTTGCGGTGCGTGAGGCGATTGATATTCTCCGTGCCTCAGAGTGCGCCGTTACCCGCCTCAACGCCTGCGGCGGCCAGGCAAAGAACGGACTCTGGACGCAAATGAAAGCCAATATCGTGGGTGTGCCGATCGAGGTGCCGGCCGTGGCGGATGCGGAACTCACCGGTGATCTCTGCGCCGGCATGGTGGGAATCGGTGAGGCGTCCTCCTTGGAAGAGGCGGCTGATCGTGTAGTGCACATGGTGCACACCTTTGAGCCGGATCATTCCCGGAACGCCCACTTTCTTGACCAGTACGAACGTTATCGTGACCGGTACCAGCGATTTCGCGAAGCGCTGGAAGCGTGCGACTAATCTTATCGGGACCAACATAAAAAGGGGGCTACCACCCGGTAGCCCCACAGAGCACACACGTTTCACACAGGGAGGGATCAGCCGATCGCTTCGGTTCCCGTTTCGCCGGTGCGAATTCTAATTACATCGTCCAAGGGTACCACAAAGATCTTGCCGTCACCGATCTTCCCGGTGCGGGCACCCTTGACGATCGCGTCGATCGTAGGCTGCACAAAATCTGAGTTTACCGCGATCTCCAGGCGCACTTTTTTCAGCAAGTTTACCTCGATATCTACACCACGGTACGTCTCGTGATACCCTTTCTGTTGTCCGGCGCCCATGGCGTTGGTCACCGACATCTTGAATACTTGAGCCTTGTATAGCTCTTCTTTGACCTCGTTCAGCTTGTGGGGCTGAATGTATGCGGTTATAAGCTTCATCAGTTAGCCTCCCGTCCTGATTACATGTTGGAAAAGATCTGGAATCCGCTGTACGACTCTGCTCCGTGTTCGGAGATATCCAGTCCCAGCAGTTCGTCTTCTTCATCAACCCGAAGCAGATTGGCTGCCTTCAGAATACCGAACAGTACGAAGGCGGTTACCACGACCCAGGCGAAGACCGCCACGATCCCCACCAGCTGGACGCCGATTTGCCCGCCGCGAGTGAGTCCACTACCGATCGTCTCCAGATTGCCAAACAGACCCACCGCTAAGGTACCCCACGCACCGACTACACCGTGCACGGAGATCGCACCGACCGGATCGTCGACATGCATCACCTTGTCGATGAACTCAACCGACAGCACCACGATGATACCGCCGATAAACCCAACCAGGATCGACGCGCCGGGACTGATTACCCACGTGCCTGCGGTGATCGCCACCAGTCCGGCCAGGGCCCCGTTCAAGGACATCGAGGGGTCCGGTTTACCGAACCAAATCCAACTGGTAAACATCGCAGCGATCGCACCGGCGGAAGCCGCCAAGGTTGTTGTTGTGGCGACGTAGGCGATGTCGGCATCCATTCCGGCGAGAGTAGATCCGGCGTTAAAGCCGTACCAGCCAAACCACAGGATAAATACACCCAGCGCTGCCAGCGGCATGTTATGACCCTGGATCGCTTTCACCGTTGTCTGACCGCCGGCCTTGACGTATTTGCCGCGGCGAGGGCCAATGAGAATCGCGCCGACCAGAGCCGCCCACGCACCGACGGAGTGCACAACGGTAGAGCCGGCAAAGTCGTGGAATCCCATTCCCGCGAGCCACCCTCCGTTCCAGATCCAGTGACCGCTGACCGGGTAGATCAGAGCAGAGATAAACACCGAGTACAGCAGATAGCCGGAGTACTTGGTACGTTCCGCCATCGCTCCACTGACGATCGTCGCGGCCGTGGCGGCAAAGACCACCTGGAAGAACCAATCCCGGAAGACGGTACTTGTGGCGCCGGCCAGGAAGAACTGATCGGAACCGATGAAGCCGCCCACCGACGCTCCATACATGAGTCCCCACCCGATGGCGAAGTAGGCCAGAGCACCCACCGAAAAGTCCATCAGGTTCTTCATGATGATGTTACCGGCGTTCTTGGCGCGGGTTAGTCCCGTCTCGACCATCGCGAATCCGGCCTGCATAAAGAAGACCAGCGCACCGGCTACGGTGAGCCAGATCATGTCGAATGCGGCTTCGACTTCCGGTAGCACCTCTTGGGCCACAACCTGGCCCACTGCGAGTACAGCGAACAGGATCATGCCTATGATCAGTCGTCGCTTCATTGGAAACCTCCTCAAAGAAATAACGTAGTTCGGCAATGTGAGAAGCAATCATCATGCCAACATGTCGGTTATATTCGATACAAGAGGCAACAAAAATGTAACGTATTACAGTGCAAGGACTAAAAAAAGCACCAGGACGTGACTGCGCCTGGTGCTTACTCTCGGTTGCGTTGATTGACGGATTTAATACTACAAATATGTAGTAAAAAAAGATATCAACTACGATCTTGTACGAAAATGTTTTGGATCGATTCCGTGTTTTTTGATGCGTAGTCCCATGATTCGCTCGGTAATATCCAGCATTCGGGCGGCGCGGGCCATATTCCCCTTGGTGGATTTCAAGGCATCCATCAACAATTCCCGCTCGAGATTATCCAATGTTTCCTGGAGGGAGCCATGAATCTGAGTGTTGGTGCTCTCCGCCGACTGCAGGCTCGGGGGAAGGTGGTGCGAGTGGATGACACCATCGACGGAGAGTAAGACCGCCCGTTCAATGCAGTTTTCCAGCTCCCGCACATTGCCGGGCCAGTGATAGTTGGTCAAGAGATCGATAGCCGGGGTGGAAATTCGGTGAATCGTCTTGTGGTTATTCTCGCCGTATTTGCTAATGAAGTGGTCCGCCAAGAGAAGAATATCGTCTCTTCGTTCTCGCAACGGGGGGAGATGTATCGGAAATACGTTGAGCCGGTAGTACAAATCTTCCCGAAACTGGTCGCGCTCCATGAACTCTTCCAGGTCGCGGTTTGTGGCGGCGATTACCCGCACGTTTGTGCGAATCGTCTCGTTCCCACCCACTCGTTCGAATTCTTTCTCTTGCAGAACCCGAAGCAGCTTTACCTGCGTCATCGGTGACAAATCACCGATTTCATCAAGGAAGATCGTGCCGCCATTGGCGGCTTCGAATCGGCCCTTCCGAGTGGTTATCGCTCCGGTAAACGCGCCTTTCTCATGACCGAACAGTTCACTCTCGATAACCGTTTCCGGCAAAGCAGCACAGTTCACCTTGATAAGAGGTTTTCCGGCGCGGGGACTATTGTAGTGAATCGCTTGCGCCACGAGTTCTTTCCCCGTACCACTCTCTCCGCGGATGAGCACCGTGGCATCGCTCTTGGAGACCTGCGCCACCATGTCGTAGACATGCTGCATCGCCTTGCTCTTACCGATGATGTTAGACGGTTGAAACCGCTCCTCCAGCTCCCGGTGGAGGCGATCGTTCTCCTCGAGTAGCTGCTCTCGTTCTTCCATGACGCTCTGGCGGATCTTTACTGCCTGCGCGATCATGGAGGCCACGACGCTGAGAATACGGACGTCCTCCTGCAGCTTGCTTTCGCCCACAAACTCACGATCCACGCTGAGGGCGCCGACAGTTTCGTTACCAATCTTCACCGGGACGCAGATAAAAGAGATATCTTGATATTGACGCTGCCTGCGAGCGCCCGTCTTATTGAGAAACTCCGGTTCCTCGCTAATGCGCGGAATGATCTTCGGTTGTCCACTCTCGACAACTTTGCCGGTAATCCCTTCTCCCAGTTTGTATCGTCCTCGCTGACGCTGCGACGGTGAAAGCCCATACGCCGCCTCGATTTGGATCTCGCGTGTGTTGCGATTGAGGAGTGTAATGGTGCCACGAAGCATACCCAGATGGTCGGTAACCGCGGTCAGTACCGGTTGCACCACCTGCTTGAGGTCGAGGCTTTGATCGAGAATCTGACTAATCTCGAAGAGCAACGAGAGCTCCTCAAGTTTCCCACGGTATTCGTTATTCTGATAGGTAGAACTCATCGATATCTCCAGGGAAAAACTACATCATCGTATGAAAACACACAAGAGACGGCTACGAATATGATTCATACAAATATGTAATATTATCCCTTAGGTATCGAGATAGCCTTCATAGATAATTTTCTCGTCCCCATCGAGACTGATGCTCTGGTTGTGCTCAAACTGTCGGTATGCATCTCGCACGTCGGATACGAGGACAAGATTGGGATTCACCGCCTGGACGGTCTCGATACTCATTTCCGGTTTGTTCTCGACGATGAGGCCGCGGATATGCCGTAAGAGCGGCTCGTAGTCCGAAGTGAGCGACGGGACCAGCAGGATCTCTTGCCCGTTCAGCCGCAGGCGCTGTTTCGCCTGTTCATAGTTCTTGGCCTTCACGATATTGCCGCTACAGATCTCACCAAAGCCTCGCTGCCCCCGGTTGAGGATGTTACCCATGAAGTGCACTTTTATGGTGTTCATCATGATCGGGCTATTGAGCGGAATCCCGGCGGCGGTAACCACCTTCTCGTTGCGGTGGACATATCCCTTTTGCAACGCCAGACGCAGCGCGTTCTGAATCATCAGGTCCGAGTCATTGACGTGCTCAGTCAGGAGAGGGTAGATGCCCCAGTGCAGCAGAAGCTGCCGGTACACCACGTCCGATGTGGTCACGGCGATCACCGGCTGCGTTGGGCGATATTTTGACAGGAGCCGAGGGCTGTTGCCCCTCAGCGAGGGGGCAACGATCGCCGCTGCTTCGACGTCGGTGGCTACCACGTACGCGGCTTTGGTGATCGCATCTGCGATATCATTGCTCGATTTGTGGAAGTAGAAGTATTCCTTGCTGCGTTGAATATACTCCTCCGACCGTTCCACCTCCATCGCGATGTTGTGGAGCGTGCGCACCGACTCCACTGGAAATTTGCCGCCGGCGGTTTCTCCCGATAGCATCACCGCGTCGGTGCCGTCAAAAATGGCGTTCGCCACATCGGTCAGCTCCGCGCGCGTCGGTTTAGGATTGTTAATCATGGAATCCAGCATCTGCGTGGCGGTTATCACCGGTTTATTCTGCAAATTGCATTGGCTGATGATCCGTTTCTGGGCGAGGGGGATCTGAGCCGTTTCCAACTGTACTCCTAAATCTCCCCGGGCCACCATGACTCCCGAAGAGAGACGAGCGATCTCGTTAATATTCTCCAGGCCTTCTTCGTCTTCGATCTTGGAGATGATACGAATCGGAGCCTTGGCGCGGTCAACCAGTTGCTGCACGGTTTGTACGTCTTTCGGCTTGCGGATAAATGAAGCGGCGATAAAGTCAATGCCCATGGAGACGCCGAACTGGATATCAGCGATGTCCTTATCAGTGACCGCCGGCAACTTTGTCTTCACGCCGGGGACGTTCACATTTTTTCTGCCCCCGAGAATGCCGCCGTTGCGGACAATGCAGTGAATCCGCTCACCTTCTACGGACTCTACTTCCAGGTCTACCAGTCCGTCGGCAACAAAGATATGACCTCCCTCGCGCACTTCTTGCGGGAGATTCTGATACGACACGCTGAGTAGATGTTCGGTGCCCTCTACTTCCTCGGTGGTGAGCGTAATGCGATTATCTCGGAGGAGCGTGATGGTGCCGCCGTCCTTCACGGTGCCGGTCCTGATCTCGGGGCCCTTGGTGTCCAGCATCAGGGCAACCGGGATGCCGGTCTCGGTGCTGGCTTGCCGGAGCATCTCCATCCGGCCCTTCTGTTCCTCATGAGTGCCGTGGCTAAAGTTGAATCTGGCGATGTTCATACCTGCCCGCAGCAACTCTTTCATGAGCTCGAGATCATCTACCGCAGGCCCCATGGTGGCGACTATTTTTGTTTTTCTCAGCATAGACGCCTGCAGAGTAGTGAATAATGGGAAAGGTTTCCAGTGCGACCGCGGTAATCTGCGAGGGTCTAGTCTATCCAGGAGTCGGTGGGATCCGTCTCACCGGCGTCACGGTGCGGAGGCTCTTGGGGCGCTTCATCATCCTCGTCGGAGGCTAGAAGAAATCCATATTCTTCCGACGAAACAAGGGCTGCGGTATCCTCATCGGATTCTTCATGGTCAAGAATGTGGTCGATCTTCCGGCGCACGTCCTGATGGGAATGAGCCGCCGCGGTGAGCCGTTCCATATAGGTATCCGCCGCGGCCTGGAACCCCAAATCACCACGCACGAACTGGTTTAAGAAATCTGAGAACGCCACGATGGTCCGACGCAGTGACCTCAGATATGTCACCCGGTTTATGAGATAGGGATTCTCCTGGAGTGAGGAGAACAAGCGCATGAGGGTGGCGTCAATGAAAAAAATGTCTTCTAGGACCTTGTCATGGAAAAACTCTTGGTCTACGTCCAGGCGTAATCCAGACTCAACGGTACGCAAGATAGCATGCAAGAAGAAAAGGTCGTCCTCGTAGTGCACCTTTGATGCCATAATCACTCCTCCCACCACAATATTGACATAGACACCCGACCGTGGTAAGTTCGCGCGACCTTCTTGCTACCACGATGGTATCAAATCGGTAGTCGCAAGTCCATAAGGAGGATTCGCAGTGAGAACGTACGAAGCTATGTGCGTGTTTCGCGCCGACCAGGAGACGTTTAATAACGGCGTCGAGGCGGTGCGAGCAGAATTGAACAAGTTGGGCGCCACAATTGAAAAAGAAGAAGACATGGGCGTCCGAACGTTGGCATTTCCCATCAAGAAAGAGCTCCAAGCTCACTATTACTATTTTGTCTGCCAGATGGAACCGGACCACGCACACCAGACTGAGGCGCCTATGCGGCTCAAGAATCAGTTGTTGCGGTTTTTGATGGTCCGCCGAGACGAGTAGTCTCAGGCAGGAGGAGGTCCCCTATGGCCCAATCCGGAATCAATACAGTTGTTATCGCCGGAAATCTGGTTCGCGACGCTGAACTGAAATACACCAATAACGGACTTGCGATCTGCGAGTTCAGTGTCGCAGTGAATGACCAGAGAAAACAGGGCGATTCGTGGGTGGATGAAGCACATTTTTTTGATGTAACCGTCTTCGGACGCCGCGGAGAAGCGATTCAGCGTTATCTGACCAAAGGCAAGACAGTTGCCATTGAAGGTAAGCTGAAGCAAGACCGCTGGCAGAACCAAGAGGGCCAAAATCGAAGCAAAGTAGGCATCGTGGCAAACAATGTCATGCTTCTTGGTGGCCGAGACGGGGGATCAGGTGCATCCGACCCCTCCAGTGGGAATCGGAGTGGAGGGAGTACATCCAGCGGCTCCGGTGATGGCGGAAACAACGCCGGAGCGTTCGGCGGAGATGACTTCCCCGACGACATTCCGTTTTAGTAGAATACACATTGGTAGAACCATATCCAGGAGGATAACGGTGTCCGACGAAATGAGAGGCAGAAATCAGGACGATGGTCGCGGACGCGATGATCGTGACGGTGGACGAGGGGGATTTCGCCCCCGTGGAAGAAGTCACTTTCGCAAGAAAGTAGATAAGATCAAGGTACACAACCTTGTCGTAGATTATAAGCGGCCCGATGTGTTGCGTCGGTTCCTTACGGAGAGCGGCAAAATTCTTCCGCGACGCATCACTGGAACGTCCGCAAAGAATCAGCGGAAGCTCGTCCGCGAAATCAAGCGTGCCAGATATCTCGGCATGCTTCCAATGGGTTGAGCCGGAACCTGATGAGTAATACCTCGTTGTCCGTCCAGGAAGCGGTGCCGTTACTGCTTTCTGCGGCAGCGAGTGTAGTGCTGTTTTATTCCGGGCTCTTCGCGTTCGTCTTTGCCGTGCCGGTGCAGTATGTCTATACCCGGTATGGTCCCCAGAAGGGATCCGTTACGGCGGTTGCTTCCGCGGTGGTTATCGTTGCGGTACATTTGCTGCAGGTAACGCGGCTGGAGAGCGTGCCCACCGACATGGTGACGTTGCTTTTGCTGGATTCGCTTATGCCGGTAGGGTTGCTAGCCGGACTGGCGGCAATCAATCTGAATCATCGCCACCCATGGTGGGGCCGATTGTTGCTCGGCTCGGGGGTGGCACTGCTTGGCGCGGTGCCCAGTTTGCGAATTCTCGCTCAGGCCGGCGACGGGGCCGGACCGCTGAGTGATCAAATCTCCGCTATGGTGGAGATGCTGGGAGTGACCGAGGACACGGATCAATTCGTCCGAACCATTCAGCGCGTGGCGATGAATACCGTGGGAATCGGAATTGTTGCGACGCTCGCCGCCAACTGGTGGGTGGGCAGGACCATCGTATTGCGGCGTTATGGGTTGATGCAAAGCGTACGTCCCGCCCGGGTTATGAACGATCTCGTATGGATCGTAATCGCCGGGCTTGCAATCGTTGTGGGATCCGAGTTTGTGGAAACCGGATTCGCACTGCCCGTGGGATGGAATGCGTTACTGGTGGGATCATTTCTGTTTGGCGTACAAGGAGTTGGACTGATCCAGCATCTTGTGCGTCTCCGGGGCGCTAGTGACCGCGGAGAGCGGTGGGTGCCGACGATTGTGCTGATGCTGCTGTTTATACCGGGCATCAACATTTTGGTAATGTTAGGTGTGCCGCTGCTGGGCATGAGCGAAGTTTGGGTAGATTATAGAAGGGGAGATGAATATGAAGGTCATTCTGAACGCTGATGTGGCCAACCTCGGGGAAGAGGGCGACATCTGTACGGTAGCACCGGGATACGCCCGCAACTATTTGTTGCCGAAGGGGCTGGTGCTGGAGGATAACGCCCGGAACCGGGAGATGCTTGAAGCTCGTCGTGCCGACATCGAAGCGCGGAAAGCCGAGAAGCGTCGGCAGGCGGCCTCAATTAAGGACCAGATCGAGCAGGAACCGTTGGTGGTGCGCATGACCGCCGGAACCAACGGCAAGCTCTTTGGCTCCGTGAGTGCCGCAACAATAGTCGAGCAACTGGCTGCTCGCGGTATCGAAGTCGAGCGCAAGAAGATAGAAGTACCCGAGAATTCGATAAAGACCACGGGAAACTTCAAAGTCCGAGTCCGTCTCTATGGTGATGAAGAAGCGGTGCTGTCGGTCTCGGTAGAGGCAAGCAACGCGCGCGAGATTGAGGCTCAAAAGGCAAAAGAAGGAACGGTGCGGTCTGAGGCTGCGTCTGCTCCCGAGGAAGCTGAAGGTGAGGATCAGGAGGTGTCTGCGGATGCGTCAGGACCCGCCGAAGAGATTCCTGAGTCCTCACAGTCCCCCACCGCGACGGAATCCGATTTGGATCCCGAAGTGATGGCGATGCAAGCCGCCGAAGAGGCAGACAAAGCCGAAAAAGAAGAGGAGTAAGCCGCCCTCATGGAAGGGCGACTTCCGCCACATAATATCGATGCCGAGGTCGCCTCCCTCGGCTCGATCTTACTTGATGCGCCGGCGATTACGCGGGTGGTCGATTACGTCCGCCCGGACGACTTCTATCGCCAGGCGCACGGTAAGATCTTCGAGGCAGTACTTCACCTCTGGGATCGGGGCGAGAGCATCGATCTCATTACTCTCACTGCAGAGCTGCAGGCCACCGGTCAACTCGAGCGGGTCGGCGGCGCCGCTTACATTTCTTCCCTCACCACCGCTGTTCCCACTAGTGCCAACGTAGAGTATTACGCGCAGATCGTGCAGCAAACGAGTCTTCGGCGGCGGCTGATTACGCTGGCGGCGGAAATCACCGAAAGTTGTTTCGATGACACGATCCCTACGCGGCAGGTCATCGAGGAGGCGGAGCGGCGAATCTTCGAGTTGGCCGAGACCAATCAGACGCAGGGCTTCCAGCCGGCAAAAGAAGTGGTCAAGCGAACCGTTGACGCGATCGAAAAGCTATACCACAACCAAGATGACTATACCGGCGTCCCCACCGGCTTTCACGCCCTGGACAATATGACCAGTGGATTCCAGAACAGCGAGTTTATCGTGATCGGTGCGAGACCATCGGTTGGGAAGACCGCGTTTGCCCTGTCTATGGCGGCGAACATCGCCATTGGTCGCAAGATCCCGGTGGGGATTTTTACGTTGGAGATGAGCGATATGGCGCTGATGCAGCGTCTGATCGCAAGCGAAGCGCGTATTCCCAGTCAAGTGATTCGGACCGGCATGCTGCGGACCGCCGATTTCGCCAATCTTACCAACGCGGCGAGCCGGATCTATGATTCGCCGTTGTGGATTTCTGATACTCCGGGGATGCGCCTGCTGGATCTGCGGGCCCAGGCCCGGAGGATGGTGGGTCAGCATGGGGTGCGCATCATCATTGTTGATTATCTCACCTTGATCACCAACGAGAACGCTGAGCTCGCCCGCCATGAGCAGATCGCAGATATCTCCCGCTCGCTCAAGGCCCTGGCCCGAGAACTCGAGATCCCTGTTATCGCACTCTCGCAAGTCTCTCGTGATACCGAGGGCAAGCGTCCGATGCTGTCCAATATTCGTGAGTCAGGCAGTATTGAACAGGATGCGGATGTGGTGCTCTTTCTACACCGGGAACGAAATCTGGAAAAGGACTCGACTGAGACGTTGCAAGTGGTGGAGACAGAGCTGATTCTTGCCAAGCAGCGGAATGGTCCGGTCGGGACGATACAGATTGCGTTTATTCCGCGCTATACGAAATTTGAGAATCTCGCCGATGATATGGAAGGGGGAGGGTGACAGCGATGGACCTTACAACGATGTACGATTTCGAGGACCTTACCAATGAGGCGGAGCGGCTGGTCATTGAAGAGCTGGGCCGACAGTTAGAAGCAGTTGGAGACGCTGCCTGTGCTGGAGAAGATTGCATTCTAGACATGGCGGCCTATGCGTTAAACCATGTGCGGCCCATGTATCGTGTTAACTTGCTGGGACGATTGTATGCCGACACCTTGATGCAAGAGCATGGAGATGAGATCCGCGCCGCCGTACGCGAGGCAATCCATAAGATCTCAGCTGATTATCGTCGCTGAGATAGGATTGGCTCCCAGGTCCAGGCCGATGAGGTCGTGTATCAAGAGGAAGGCGCGGGATCTCCACTAAACGGGTCAAACTCTTCTGAATCCGACTCCTCCTGGTCCTGGTCGTCGTCATCATCTCCCGCGCTGTCAAAGCGATGGATCCGGGGTGTCGTCGAAGAATCCTCCACCTGGTCTAGTTCCTGCTCTCGAATATCAATCCGCCGTTCGCGGAGGGTTGCGCCTGCTTCATTAAGGCTCAGAAACTCGTTCGTTGCAAGGCGGTCATGCGACGCAATAAAGCGTCCATCAGTACGAATCGCAACCCATGAACCGTCTCCCCCGCCTGCCACATAGAGATCAATCACCGGTTCACCACGAGAGCGATCGAGCACGGACACCGTTCCATCTCGATTGAGGCTGATGAGGAACTCGCCTTGAAGATAGATTTTGCGGGGGATGTGACGGTGATTTCTTAGCAACTCGGAAACTCGCGAGCCGTCCCATCGGAGAATCCCTCCGCGGTCATCGAGGGTGGTATAGGCCGTGCCGGTCACGGGGTCATGAATCAGTTCTGCATCCAGGTACTCGCCAGGAATCTCGAGAATCGTGCGCCGCCGATCAAGTTGGGTGCCTTCAAAGACTTCCACCACGGTTGTAGTCTCTCTGCGGTTGTTCTCCCGTATGCCAATGGCGAACAGACGGCCGCGCCGCTCGTCATAGTCCAGGAAAAACACCAGGTCGGCCTCGGAGTCAAGCGGGACCGTCTCCCGGGTATCGGTATTTACGCGGAGAATTGAAGAATCGAGAAGTCCCTGAGCGGCCTTCCCAATAAATACACCCCGGGACGTCCGGATCGCGGTCTGTAAGCCCCGTCCGCGATACTCCATGAGTTGCTGTCCATCCGTACGATCTCGGAGTTCCAATACCCCTGACCGGGACAGCGTGAGAACCTCGTTCTCATAGGCATCAAGAGACGCCAGGCCGGAGCCTATGTCCAGCGCGCTGGGCGTAAGCAAACCGGTTTCTATTGTGTATTCCTGGAGGCGGGCGCCCGCATTGGAGGGCGTCCACACGAGCAGTTCTTGCCCGGGAGTGGCAATGAACCGACTGCGATCGCCGGCCGGAACCTCAACAATGTTCTGCCGCACCGAACTTTGATCATCGCGACGCCGCGCTTGATCACTGAAGAAGTCGCTGGCGATCGTGATCACCCGTTCTCCGGTGAGCATGTGGAGACGCCGGTCAGTGACGTGCAGATCCATAATCGGCTCGGTGGTGGATTCTGAGAACGTGGTGGGCTCAGATTCAAAGGGGAGCCACCGGAGAATGGCTCCCGTGGTGTTTGAAGCGAATACGCCCCTGCCGGCGAGCGTAATATGCGTCGTGTCGTCGGAAAACTGTCGTCGGGTAGCGTACCGTTGCTTCAGTTCGCCGTCCCCGAAGCGATACCGTCGTATCGATCGACCAACCCCAAAACTTGACGAGACAACAACGATATCACCGTTGCGCTCATCCAGTGAAATCGAAGCAATCGTGCCGGCGGCGATCGTATCGACAACGTCCCCGCTCAACAAGTCAACCACTACCAGTCGTCCCTCGGGGTTTCGCGCTGCAGCATATCGATTCGTTTCCAGGAGCGTAAGCATTTCCAGATCAGCGGGGCCGGTAAACTCCGCAACATTTCTACCGGTGACAATCGTCCGGTACGTGATGCGGCCGGAAGAGGGCGCGTATGTCATAACTCGTTCTTCACTGTCGGCAACCACCATCCAACCGATGATGCCGGTTGCTCCCCGGAGAAACGGCAGCTGACGCCCGGAATCAGCATTGAGGATGCGCAAGCTCTCTCGAGATGGGGTTGAGTAGAGAACGTATGAGTTGTCGGGAGAGACGGTCATCATGAGGACTTCGTCTTCGGGAGTATGCAAGAAGAGGCGTTCGCCGTCTCGCCAGTTCCATACGGTAATCCGATTCCGCCGGCCATCACTGGAATAGAGCGCGATCCGCTCGCCATCGGGGTATACGTGAACCTGTTGAATCGGCAATTGGTCTGCGCGAATGCTTTGGAGTAAACGACCCGACTCCGTATCCCAGACGATCAGCTTTCCGTCACTTCCAGCAGAGAAGAGCACTCCATTGTCTGAATCATATTGCATTCCAGTAATCGGGGCGCTATGACCGGAACGTACTGTAATTGGTGGTACTGCCGCTAAAGTTGCGATGGAAATGAGAAATAACGTTGCGAAGATGAAAGAACGCACAAATACCCGCATGGAACACTACCCTCGCGCGAAGAACAAAATATCATTGAAGAGAGCGAAGAACATCAAACCTAAGATAATGACGTTGCCCACCATTTGGTAGCGGTACACTACACGAGGGTGCATCGGCTTACCCCGCAGCATTTCCGTAAGGCTCAGCACGATTTGGCCGCCGTCGAGTACCGGAATGGGCAACAAATTCATGAAGAAGAGCGTAATACTAATCAGACTCAGGAAGTTGAAGAATGAGAAGATCCCTCGACCCACTCCTGCTTCCGCTCCTGCGGTGGCGATTTCCCCCACCATGTACGTGATTCGAACCGGCCCCATGAGCGCTTGATTGAGGTCCACGCCGGCAAACAACAATCCGATTCCTCGAATCGTGAGTTGGAGCGTTTCAAATGCTTGCCGAACTCCTTCTACCGTGCCGCTCACAATCCCGTACTCCGGCGTGGCGACACTCATCGTCTCGTACGCGATGCCCAACGTGGAAACCCCGTTCTCATCGGTATCGGGGACGGCGGTGAGCTCGCGGGTATCGCCGTTTCGGGCAACCGTCATCGTAATCGGTGCGCTCCCGGCATCCGCCAGCGCCTGTTCCACTGCAATGGAGTGAGGCGTCTCGGTTCCGGCCACCGAAAGAATCCGGTCCCCCGGTTGGATACCGGCGATGTCGGCTGCGGAGGACGGTGTGACTTCAGCAACGACAGGATCAACCCATGGGTATACGCCGATTCGACCCGCTCCCGTTTGAGTATTGAGCTCCGGTACTACGGAAACCGTGCGGCGCTCACCATCACGGTCGATCGTGACGGTAAGCTCTTGTTGAGCGGCCTGACCAATCTCGGTCTGCACGTCACGAAACGATTCGATCGGCTCATCATTTATTTCCACGATGCGGTCGCCCGTCTCAAATCCGGCTTCCACTGCGGGACCGGCGTCCATGCCAAATTCATCGGCTCGGACGATTCGGTTCGGGAAGGTCTGGATCGTATATCCTACGATCGCGATCGCCGCCAATACGATTATTGCGAAGACAAAGTTTACCAGTGGTCCTGCGAAGAGGATGATAATCCGGCGCCACGGAGCGGCCGCGTAGAAATCCCCTTCCTCCACGTCAATGCTGGAACTTTTGGTTTGCCATGCTCGAAGGAGGGCATGCTCGCCCTGCATCTTGCAGTATCCGCCGATCGGGAGCCAACTGATGCGATAATCTGTGCCCCCCCGGTGAAACGAGAGAATCTTTTTTCCCCACCCCACACTAAACGCTTCAACTCGGACCCCGTTCATCTTAGCGGCGACCAGATGACCCATCTCGTGGACGAAGATCACCAAGCCGAGGCCGAGCAGGCCGATCAGGACATTAAGCATAGATGCGAACTCCTAGATGCCATACAGTATCATGCAGCTGTAGAAAAAGAATGGTGCCACAAAGACGGCGGAATCGATTGAATCCAAAAGCCCCCCCCGACCAGGAATCAGTTGACCGGAGTCTTTTACCGCGGCGGACCGTTTGAAGCCCGATTCCACCAGGTCGCCCACGATACAGGCTGCGCCTACCACCGCCCCAAACGCCCCGTGCATGATGGTTGATCCCGGGAGCACGTCCGGGCGCATGAGGCCGGCGCCTACGATCACCACGACACTGGTGAGAAACCCAGCGACGAAGCCGACGATTGATTTATTGGGACTTATGGCTACAGGAGGAACTCCGTCTTGTCTTCGGGTGAGTGGCCCCAAGAGTCTACCGAATAACCATGCCAGGCTATCGTTCAGATAAACGGCCAGAAAAAACACCAAGAGGAGCTCGGAGTTGTACTGAAAGCTCACCAATCGCGCCGCGTGCCACGTAAACAGTCCGGGATAGATCAGAAGAAATAGATGGCTGGTAACCACCGGTACAATACGCTCGATATCATGGTCACGCCGTTTTACCACTTGTACCGCCATAATGAGCGATGCGGCCACCGTAAGTGTCGGAACTACGATCGCCGATGCCTCGAACGCTGACTCGAGGTTCCAATTGGTGGCAAGGGCAGACACATAACCCACAGTGGGAATGAGCGTGCCGATCAGCGGGATAATCACGGTACTGCCGGGATAGTCTCGTACCGAAGATGGAAAAAAAAACGCCGCCTCCCGGGCGGCCAACGCGGAAGCCCCCACCACGAGGACACCGAACAAGGGAAGCCCTTGGTCACGACCGATGAATGCACTTGCAGCAAGTAACGGAATACCGAGAAAAAACACCACCAACCGAAAGATCGTATTGCGGCTCATCGCATGCCTCCAAAATTCCGTTTACGTCTACTAAAGTCAGCGATCGCCGCGTCTAAGTCATCCCCATTCCACTCCGGCCACAGCCGAGGACTGAAAAATAGCTCTGCATATGCGCATTCCCAGAGCAGGAAATTGCTCAACCGCTGCTCACCGCCGGTGCGAATCACCAAGTCCGGGTCGGGGATGTCCGGGAGGTCCAAATGGGCGCGGAGATCAGCTTCCTGCAACGGGGAAGCACCGCCCTCGGGGTGGGACGCCATCCAGCGATTGACCGCACGGACAATTTCATCGCGGCCCCCATAGTTGACCGCCAGATTCACGGTAATCGCTGAATTCTCGTGAGTCTCGCTGCTGACCAGCGCAATCTCCCGCCGAACCTCTTCCGGTAAGCCCCTCAGATTTCCGCTGTGCGTAACACGGACGTTGTTTTCACGATAGAAATCGTACTGATCTCTCAGATTGCGGGCAACTAATCCCATGATAAACGACACCTCATCTTCGGCACGGCGCCAATTTTCGGTGGAAAAGGCGTAGAGAGACACGAACTCCACCCCCCGAACGATCGCCTGAAGTACCACGCGCTTCGCGGCCTCGATGCCTTCTCGGTGTCCCCGGGTGCGGCGCAAATTGCGGGCGGTGGCCCATCGCCCGTTGCCGTCCATGATGATTCCAATATGTCGCGGTATAATTGTCACACTCGCATCGGACATCAGATTTCCAGGATCTCGCTCTCCTTGGCCTCAAGCGCTGAGTTGATCTCACTAATAAACGTATCGGTGAGATCTTGAATCTGATCCTCGGCTCGCTTCAAATCGTCTTCACTGATATCGCCGGCTTTTTCCTGCTTTTTCAGTTCCTCGTTTGCGTCTCGACGAATGTTACGAATTGCTACTCGCGCTTGCTCGGCGGTGTTCTTGGCCAGTTTCACGATCTCTTTCCGACGATCTTCGGTGAGGGGCGGAATATTGAGACGAATGACCTTGCCGTCACTGCTCGGGTTCAGCGAAAGCTCTGATGCCTGTATCGCCTTCTCAATCTCGCCGAGAAGGTTTTTGTCCCATGGCTGAATAACCACGAGACGAGATTCCGGAACGCTGATGCTGGCCACTTGGTTGAGCGGGGTGGGGTTGCCGTAGTACTCGACTCGGATCTTATCAAACATCGCTGCTGATGCCCGACCCGTGCGGAGTCCTGCGAGCTCGTCATGAAAGGACTGCAGACTCTTCTGCATGCGCTGGTCGGCATTTTTGATTGTTTCGTCCATCGGTTGTACCTCCCGATCGGATAGTAGGCCCGGCGACGAATATCGCCGGGCAGATACTTAGGTATGCGGACTCGAGGTTAGATATCCTCTCCAACCGCATATACGATATAGTCATCAACGGTAACCGTGCCGCCGGCGGCGTTACCCACTTCTTTGGCTACGTCTTTTACCGGTTTCTTTTCATCTTTGACAAATCCCTGCTCCAACAAGCAAATCTCACTAAAATGCTTACGAAGCTTCCCTTGCACGATCCCTTGGATCACCTTTTCCGGCTTGTCCATGTTCTTCGCTTGGCTCAAAAAGATTTCTTCTTGCTCCGTGCGGTACGCTTCATCGATGCTCTCCGGCGCAAGATAGGCGGGGCGGAACGCCACGACGTGTAGTGCGACGTCAAAAGCAAAGTCCTTTACCTGTTGAGAGTCGGTCAGTTCCGGCTTGTCCACACCAACCGTAACGATTCCCCCAATTCCGCCCGACTCACCGTGAATGTACGAGGAGAAGACCTGCATATCGTTCTTCTCAATCACCTGAAAGCGGCGAAGGCTCATGTTCTCTTTGATCGTGGAGATCGCGTCTTGCACTTTGGTGTTGAGCGTGTCATCGGCTTCGGTGATATTGCGTGCAAGAATATCAGCGGTGAGCTCCTCTCCCAATGCGACAAACGTCTCATTACGGGCCACGAAGTCCGTCTCACAGGCCATCTCGAGAATAATGGCGCGGTTGCCGTCAATACGCACAAAGATACGACCCTCATTGGTGGCTCGTCCGCTACGCTTGGCGGCGGCCGCCTTTCCAAGCTCCTTGAGAATTCGTTCAGCCTTCGCGAAATCTCCGTCAGCCTCTTGCAGCGCCTTCTTGCAATCCATCATCCCTGCGCCGGTTTTATCTCGCAGTTGTTTTACATCTGCGGCTGTTACTGCCATGTATATTCCTCCTGAATGTAAATGCGCCGGGCACGGCTTGTGCCCGGCGGGAAATCAGTCCTGGTACAGCGTCTCTTCGTCCAGGCCCGCTTCTTTTGCTACAGCTTCCTCAGGAGTGGGTTCATCCTTCGGGAGTTCATGATCTTCGCCGGGCTCATAGTCCGAGTAGTCCTCAGCGGTGTATCCGGGATCTTCCTCTGCATCGGCCCCGACGGCAGCGGCGAGCTTGACCGTTTCCACTTCTTCTTCCGTTGCAGTGGGCGCGGCGGTATCCGCGGCGTCATCCTCCCGCCCTTCGGTGGGGCTGGAAAAGCCCTGCTCATCCTCATCGTCCTGAAGGTTTTCAATCACTTCCAGACCGATTTCGTTATCGGCCTCAATGACCGCCTTAGAAATGATAGAAGTGAACAACGTGATCGCCCGAATAGCATCATCGTTTCCGGGGATTGGATAGTCGATGCCGGTGGGATCACAATTGGTATCCACCACGGCTACAATGGGAATTCCCATGCGCCGCGCCTCGGCCACCGCGATCGCTTCCTTGCGGGTGTCGATGATGAAAATCGCTCCGGGAACGTCTTTCATCTCTTTGATACCGCCGAGGTTCTTCTCTAAGCGTTGTTTCTCTTTAATGAGCTTGGAAACTTCTTTCTTGGTGAGACTGTCAAACGTACCGTCCACTTCCATCTTCTCAAGCTTCTTGAGCCGCATGAGAGATTTTTTGATAGTGGAAAAATTGGTGAGCATACCGCCGAGCCAGCGGTTGTTTACATAGTACATGCCGCAGGCGGTGGCTTCTTTCTCAATCGCCTGTTGGGCTTGCTTCTTGGTTCCGATGAACAGGATGGATTTCCCCTGCAGCACCGTCTGCCGGATCATCTCGTACGCATCCTTGATCGCTACGATCGTCTTCTGTAGATCGATAATGTGGATGCCGTTGCGCTCCGCGAAGATAAATTTCTTCATCCGCGGATCCCACCGCTTGGTCTGATGGCCAAAGTGCACACCGGACTCAAGCAGGTTCTTCATGGTAACTACTGCCACGATTCTCCTCCTTGTGAGCGTCTGTTGCGCTCACCCCTTCGCTTGTTCTCGTCTGACGGTCCCTGCCCGGACCGCAGCGGAAGATTATGACCTTGGATCAGTGTCCAAAAATCGTCTGATGATAGAATAAACGGTACCAATTGGCAAGCCCACGACCGCCGTATAGCTCCCATGGATCTCGGTGACATAGGCGCCCCCATGGCCCTGGATGCGGTAAGCACCGGCCACTCCCTGCCATTCGCCGGTGGCGACGTACGTATCAATCTCCCGTTCCGATAGTGAGAGAAATGTAACCGCCGTAGTGCAAATTTCCTCAACGGCACTGCCTCGGTCGGGAACGAATACTACCGCTGTGTGGACACGGTGTTCTCGGCCGGAGAGCGTTTCGAGCATCGATCGCGCATCCGCCGCATCTCGCGGCTTTTCCAACGAATTCCCGTCCAACGCTACCACCGTATCCGCCGCCAGCAGACCGATCGTACTCGGTCGTAGCCGCGCGCTGCGGGCCTTGAGACGGGCTCGGTGTAGAGCCAGTTGCGCCGGAGCCTCTCCGGCGGACGCCCCATTTTGGCGGAGCTCCGCAATGGAGACCGCCGCTTCATCCGCATGCGAAGGCGCCACGATTGCGTCGATGCCGATCTGGGCAAGCAAATCTTTTCTGCGAGGGCTGGCGCTGGCTAATGTCAATCGTTGTACGGGCTTGAACATGGTGCGGACGGTATCACGGGCGCTGATGCGTCTCAATATCCTCATCACTTCGCCGCCGGCGTTGACTTTTCAACGGCGGATCGCGATAATCGCCCCAACCGGTCACGTAGCTCAGCTGGATAGAGCGTCGGCCTCCGGAGCCGAAGGTCGTGGG
>JBMCMH010000021.1:0-27763 GCA_048614515.1 Alkalispirochaeta sp.
GTCGGCGGCATCCGGTGTCATCACGAGATTGCGCGCCAGGTGATCCAATAACTCGAGCTCGTCCCGCCGTTTTTCTTCCCCGGCCAATTCCACGGTGGGCGGGGGAATGGGCCGGGCCGGGTCCAGCACCTCATCAACCGATGCGCGGGGCTCCGGGGGAGATGGGGGTGCCGACGGCGTCTCCGGCGAGCGGTGGGAGGCGGGGGCTGGATGAGAACGATCAAACGGGTCGCGAAGCCCGTCGGCGAAGCGAGACGCTGGAAGCACTAGAGGATCCCGCGCATCGCTTGGCTCGGGGGATGGGATCCGCCACACCGCGTCAGGGTGAGGCCTGGCGGGAGCGGGGGCCGCCTCAATCTCAGATGCATCGTCACGTGGTTCGAGGTCAATGTCGTCCGTAGGGACGACGAGGCGGTCCGGTGCACCATGATTCTCGTCTCCGCGGGTAGACGCAGACTCCGGCCCAATAGTAGCACAGCCGGCTGCCAGGAGCGTCATACCGCCGAGTATGATGAAGAATACACTGCGCGGGGCGTACCCATCAGTCTTCAAACAACTGTTCCTCCACTGCATCTTCCACTCGCCGGTTGAGGTCGGTGTAGAGCGCGCTGAGAGAATCCATCTTGAGCTCCTCCACTTGTTCGCGGGACAGCGGCTGATTCGGATCAACCACCGAGCGCACCTGTGGAGTGAGGAGCTCTTCCTCAACAGAGGGGAACCGAAGAGCTGCGCCGGGCATGCGTAGTTCACGTTCCGTGTAGCGTCCCGTTCCATCATCAGCAGGAGTATGCTCGCTTCGAACTATCACGATTCCGATTAGCAGGATCAACGTCACCGTTGCACCGCCAATCGCCCAGAGCATCCACCGTTTCATTCGGTGTCCTCAAACCCCAATGCCGGCTCCACCGCCCCCGGAACATCCGATGCCTCGGAATCCGGTTCAATTCCGTTTCCATCGATCCGCACGGCCACGACCTGACTCACACCGTTTTCTTGCATCGTCACCCCCAGTAGCGTTCGAGCTCCGGCTACGGTTTTCTTGTTGTGCGTGATCACAATGAACTGGGACTGTTGGCCAAACTCATGGAGCATATTCACAAACCGACTCACATTGTGCTCATCCAGCGCGGCATCGATCTCATCCAACAGGGTAAACGGAGACGGACGCACCATGAACGTCGCAAACAGCAACGCCACCGCGGTGAGACTACGTTCTCCGCCCGAGAGGAGCGCGATATTTTCGAGCTTTTTCCCGGGAGGTTGCACCAGGATGTCAATCCCCGAGTCTAAGATGTTTTCCGGATCGGTGAGTCGGAGCTCTGCGCGACCACCCCCGAAGAGGCGCCGGAATACGGTATGAAAGTTCTTGCGAATTCGATTGTACGTTTCTACGAATAGTTGTTCCGATTCGCGTTTGATTTCGGTTGTCACTTGAACCAGGTCCTGCCGGGCAGCACGCAAGTCCTCGAGTTGGGAGTGGAGGAACTCGTAGCGATCGGCGACCTCCGCAAACTCCTCCACGGCCATCAGGTTCACGCTTCCCAGCTCCTTGAGTTCGGCACGAAATGTTGCAATCTGCTCACGAAGCATCTTCTGATCGACGTCGTTGGACAGCTCGCGGGATTCAAACTCCCGCAAATCTCTACCGTGGCGCTCCGAAAAACTATCGTAGAGACCGCGAATTTCGGTCCGTTTTTCCGCCGACCGGACCTGAACCTCTTCGAGTTTCTCCTGAAGTTGCGCAAGATCCTGCATCTTCTGCTTCAGGTTTTGTTCCTCGTTCTTGAGACTGCGATTGTCGGCGGCAATTTTTTCTTCCAGCTCTTTTAGTTCCGTCCGTAATGCGGACTCTTGTTTCTCGAGCTCAGCGTGCTCCTCATGAAGGGCACTCATCTGTTCGTCCATCGAATGGCCTCGCGCGATATCACGCTCGATGTGACGCCCCACCTCTTCGCTCTGCCGCCGGTTATCTTCGAACTCGCGATCGTGGCGAGCCGCGGTTTCCTTCCATGATGCAGCGCTTCCCTGAAGTTGAACTCGATTCAACTTCATCTCTTCAAGATTGCCACGTTCCTTCTCGATCGTGTGCTGAAGCGCCTCGATCTCCCGGGAAAGCTCGCGGTTCTGTTCACGAAGGCGACGATTATGCTCATTTAGATTCTCGATGCGATCGTCCAGCGACCGTTTCCGGGTGATCGTGCCCTCCGGAGCGAGAAAGTCATCAATAAAGCGGGGAATACGTTCCTGATAGCGGCTCACCGCTTCCACTACCTGCGTGAGTCCGTCATCCACCGCACCAAAGGCGTTCGCGGTGGCGGTAACCCCGTCAGGATCATCCGCGCCCCGCTGTCCCTCGCGCAGCTTCAGCCGGTCTAAGACGGAGTCCCGGCGACCACGCACCGTAATGCGCAGGTGCTCCAGGGCAGCCGTGAGCTCCTCCTCGGCACGTTTACGCTCAGCGCTGGAGTAACCTGATTCCCGAAGCTTGGTATCCAGCGCCGAGACCAGCTCATCGGTAACGGTTCGCAGCTCCCTCTGGCATTCTTCTGCCTCTTTTTCGTTGGCAACGATCGTTTCGTCGTTCGTTGCAATCTGCGCGCGGGCTTCCCGTTGGCGCTCCTGGGCTCGCGCGATACGATCCTCAATCGTTGAAATCTGTTGATCGACTTCAGCGATCTGTCGTTCCGCCTCCACCGCGGCCGCCGATGCCGCTGAACCCGCCTCTCGGATCTCTTCCGCCTTACGCTCAAGCGCCTTCAACCGGCCCCGTTGGGATTCGATTTGGTCGTCCAGCTGCTCCCGTTGCTCCTTAATGAGAGTGATCCGTTCTTTCCGAGAACTCTTCTCTACACCAAGCCCGTACAACCGTTTCTGAACCTCTACGAGACGGCCCTCCATCGAGTTGACCCGATCCAGCTCGGATTCCAACTGTTCATTGAGCCGGTCAATTTCACCCTTTACGACGCTCCGCTGCTGGTCGAGCGCCGCAACGCGCTGCTCGTGATCTTCGTATTGTCCCCGAAACTGGGCGAGGCGAGCCAGCTGCAAGGTGACCTCGTGATCGAATTGCTGTTCCCGGAGCTCTCGGTAGCGTGTCGTCTTATCAGCCTGTTTTTTTAGAGAATCATAGGAGCGCTTCACCTCGGACAGGACCGACTCAACTTCATGCATGTTGGTTTCCGTGCGCTCGAGCTTGCGATCCGCCTCGCGGCCACGCATCTTGTAGCGGGTGATCCCCGCAGCTTCCTCAAAGAGGGAGCGGCGATCCTCGGGCTTCGTGGAGAGGATCTGGTCGATCTTGCCTTGCTCCATGATCGAATAGGCGGATTTCCCGATTCCCGTGTCGTAGAAGAGTTCGCGCAAGTCTTTGAGCTTAACCGGCGCCCCGTTTATGAAATACTCGCTGTCGCCACTGCGAAACAATCGGCGCTTCACCGTAATCTCGGGAAACTCCAACGGCAAGACGCCGTCGTTGTGCAAGGTCAACGTTACCTCGGCAACGTTTACCGGCTTGCGGGAGTCGGTGCCGTTGAAGATAACGTCTTCCATACGCTCCGCCCGGAGCGATTTGGTCGCTTGTTCGCCGAGGACCCACTTCACCGCATCTACGACGTTGCTCTTGCCACAGCCGTTGGGCCCAATGAGAGCTGAGATGCCGTCGGTGAATGCGATATGGGTTCGTTCAGCAAACGACTTAAAGCCGAATAGGTCGATACTCTTGAGAAACACGCTTGCTCCTACAATACAGTCCCTTTAGTATAGCTCGCAAGCATGAGCGAGCCCAATGGTCTCATATCTACGATCTGCGGTATCGATGAAGTCGGCAGGGGGCCCTTGGCGGGCCCGGTGACGGCGGCGGCGGTGGTCCTTACCCCATCATTCGATCGATCACTGCTGAAAGACTCCAAAGCACTCACGCTCCGCGCCCGGGAACGGGCCGGTACAGCCCTCGAGACCGCCGGGTGTCCTCGTGGCGTTGGGTGGGCGTGGCCCGAGGAAATTGATCGAATCAACATTCATCATGCCGCGCTTCTGGCAATGCAGCGCGCGTACCACGCGCTCCTCACTGATTTCCCCACCGTCTCTTTTTCCCATATCATCGTTGACGGGAAGTTTTGCCCTCATATTGATGGTCCCCCGTGCTCACCGTTGGTCGGCGGTGACCACATTGAACCGGCGATTATGGCCGCCAGCATTATCGCCAAGATTGCCCGCGATCGCTGGATGATACGCTACGCGCGCGAGGATGACCGCTACGGTTTTGAAACGCACAAAGGGTACCCTACCAAAACGCACCGGGAAGCGCTTGCACGCCACGGCGCGTGTCCGATCCACCGCCGCTCGTTTCGCGGCGTGGACTTGTCGGCGCCGTCCGACCAATCAGGACTGCGGTGATTCTGATCCGTTGTCACCAGAGTCGGCTTCGTCTCCCGCAGGATCGGCGGAGTCGGAGTCTTTCTGAGGTGCGCGCCGTTTGAGACGCACCGGCTTGCGATCGCCCGTATGAGGACTGCGGGACCTGCGGTCCCCTGTGCCGCGCCCCCCGTCCCGAGATTCAAGGAACTCCAGGACGGTATCCAAACCCTTGCGAAACAAGCGGAGATCCTCTTCAAATACCACTACCTGGTGACGATCAAACGCTTCACCCTCACCGGACTTCTTGCTTTCCACAACGGTCACAAAGACATCGTTATTCCGGTTCTCTTTTACGTTAAAAAAATACGTACGGCGATCATTTTTACTCTTTACCCGGGCCGAAAACAGCTCACCCCGTACTCCCATATGGTATCTCCTTCTCTCTTGACGCGAGCTCGTACCCTAACAGAACCGATCAGGCAACGTATATACCGGACCCTATACCGGTGATACCGGTTGAATGAATTCCGTAGTCATCTGGGACAAATCCGCATAGGCGCCCCGCAGTTCTTCCGGCATGAGAACCGCCAGCTGGTACATAATCTCGTCTGCCATCCGTCGCAAGTCTCCCCGACCGATAGTGCTCCCCGGAGGAACCGCAAGATAGAACGGTTCTCCCACACGAAAATGCAACGGAGTTCGCCTGAGGCGTCGGAGGTTTCCCGGAAGGTCCTGAACACCCCATTGCACCATCGGGATCACAGGCACTCGCGCGGCGGTCGCGATCATCGCAGCTCCCGGTCGCCCCCGCTGCAGCTTGCCCGTCATGCTTCGCGTGCCTTCCGGGGCAATCCCCAAAAACTCGCCTCGAGCAAGAGCTCGTCGCGCCCGATCCATCGCCCGTCGATCGGCGCCCCGGCGGTTGAGGGGAATAACGCCCCACACTTGCATCATAAACCGGGTGAAGGGATTGTCCCAGAGCTCCTGTTTTCCCAGGGCGGTTTTACGTCGTGGGTCTAGCAGCACGTAGTATATGGGGCCTTCAAAGTTGGTCGTATGGTTCGTGACCAGGATTCCAGGCCCCTCCAGGGGGATCTTAGTGAGCTCATTCTGCTCAATTCGGCACACAACGCGCAGCGCTCCCCGGATCGCTCCGTTCAGCAGCCGTTCAATTAGCGGCATTCTCATGTTATTTCTCATATCCTGGTGGACAGTGTATCAATTTGAACCTAGAATTCAAAAGGAGGCGCAATGCTAACCGACATCAGTTCCGGCTTTCAATCATCAACGAATGAAACTATCGGTTTCATTATTGTGATGGCGGTGGTCTTTCTCAGTCTCATGGGATACCAGATCTATCTAAACCGCACGAAGGGTAAGCCCAAAAAAAGGAAGACGTCCTCCCAATCTCACCAACCCGTCCTCCAGCGTCGCTCTCAGACTCGCCGCGACCTCATTGAACTATCCAAGTCAGAGCAACGCGTTATGGATCATCTCACGTGGCTTCTCAAAGATCCAAACCGTACCGACCAGCTCATCGAAGACGACCATCTTCTAGTGCGCGTCGCTCGTCAGGCAGTTCGTGAGGGTCTGGCCACCGAGACCGAGGTGATCCGTCTCCTGCGCAAACTCGAGGTCGACCACGACGCCCTCACCTCAGCCGGCCACTCCAGCGAGACGATTCCCAGCGGAGCCGAGGTATCCATATCAGATCGTAATCTCAACGTCGCTTCCGGAACATTGTTGCTCACTGCGGACTCCGGGCTACGGGTACGGCTCGAGAAGGGTTCGCGCTCCCTACAACCGGGCACGGCGGTGGAAGTTGTCTGCGGCGGCGGTGACGGATTGTATCGGTTCCATTCCGCCGTACTCCAGAGAACGGGGAAAGAGGTCCTTCTCCAGCATTCCCGTCATGTAGAGTCGGTTCAGCGGCGCAAGTTTCGCCGGCGCGATCTAGAGGTTCCCGTAGAGATCACTCTCCCAGGCATCGACGAGCGCCCCATTCATTCCAAATCTCAGGACCTCAGTATCGGTGGGGCCGCCCTGAAAAACCCACGAAAGCGCATCATGACCGGCAGTATGGTACATCTATCGATTGATCACGGCAGTTCATCACCTGTGGAGATTGGCGGTACGGTTGTTCGCTCCTCTCGGCGCGGCAAGACCATTCACGTTCGATTCGATAATGTCAACGAAGACACGCGCCACCGGCTGTTCCGCAAACTCCTCCGCCTGGGAGGCGGCCAGCGGTGAGACCTCATCGATCGTCAACCGTCGTCGTGATCCTGCTTGCCATTTTGCCGGCGATCTCCGGCCAATCGCGGTTGGGTACGCTCCAAGAGATCGATGTGGTGCGGGTGATCGACGGTGATACACTTGTCGTGTCCGTGCATCCCCTCCGCAACGACCATGAGGGCTCTGAACCACCAGATCATATCACGGTACGCCTCTACGGTATCGACGCACCGGAGGTGAACCAGCCCGGGGGACGCGCTGCGACTCGCTTCGTGAGGAGGTGGACCGCCTCTCGGGATCTACTGCTACTGGTCCACAACGCCGACCGCTACGGCCGGATCATCGGCGAGATAGTGGTCCAAGAGCCTCCCGACAGCCCCACGTTGAACGAAGCGCTGGTCTCTGGGGGACTGGCGTGGTGGTACCGCGAATATGCCCGGGAAGACCGGGAATTGGCGCGCCTCGAGGCGCGCGCCCGAACCGCGAAACGCGGGCTCTGGTCTGATACCGCACCAACCCCGCCCTGGGAGTGGCGTTAACCGGTACACCGTGCGAGCGGCTTGGACGATGGATTGGGAATAGGATGGGAGACACTCCGATTCATAGAGCATCAAGATAGCGAGCGATGGGAATCGAACCCACATCTCCAGCTTGGAAGGCTGGGGTAATAGCCATTATACGACGCTCGCGGGATGTACTGTGTTGGTGCGAACCTATCACGTGTGTTGGATTGCGTCAAGATAGCGTTCTCGACGGGAAGGATACCCAAGGGGAAGCATAACACCCGCCCAAACCGTACAGCGCTCACCGTACGATCATAAAGGAGACTCCGGACCCGTACAGCCGCGTGCGGTCGTCCGACACGACCACCGGGGCATCAATTACCAAAGGGTGTCCTGGATCCTGCCGGAGCTGGAGGGGAAGCGATTGGGGCCGGCCGTCCACCGCCACCAATCGATCTGCAGGTCCCAAAACCACCACTGTAGCGGCGTCGACATCATCGGCGGTGTCGATTACGGAGCGAATCTCGTCGACCCGATCGATCTCGAATCCATACTCGCTTCGGGCCCACTCCCGGAGGTAGTTCTCATCCGCCCTCAGATTGCGCACGAGCACAGCGGTTGAAATTGCGGTAATCGCCCCTCCTACGCCGATACTCCCCCACTGAAGCACATCGGACCGCGCAAACTCCCGTCCCATGATGGTGTCCCGCTCACCAGGAAACACGTCGGCCTCGGTAGCCACCAAATACCCTCCGTAACCGACACCGCCCAGTCCCAGAGCGATCCCGATATACGGCCACGGCCTTCGGCGACGCATTCTGACACGGTCCGCCTCGTCAAGTGCGGTGCGGTACTTCCGACGATCGGAGGTCACCTCGGTACGCAACCACTCCAAATCAAAGTCCGCCACCACCGATTCCATCACGTCGAGACGATCGCCGGCGGCATCCCACCGGGCGGATCCTAAATCTTCAGCCCAGAGCATTCGCAACATGTGATAATAGGCGGCCCCGTTTCGGCGCACGCGGGAGCTAATTGCGGCGTCCGAAGAATTGATGGAGCCGATAAGGCGGTACGTCCCCGGCAAAATCGCCTCCGTACCTCCGTCTTGTTCCACGGTGCTCACCGTGAGGCGAAAGAACTCTTCATCCAGTTGCCACGCGCGCTCTAACGTGGTCTGTCGCTCGCGGAGTGCGGCAATTGTATCGCTCGCCTGAGCGGCCGCCAGCCGACTTCGACTCTCGGTTAGCGCCTCGAACGCCAACCGAAAATCGTCCGGTTGACCCAAGAGATTGCGTGCCAATTCGTGGCGCGTTAGGATCTCCCGCTGCTCCTGACGAGTAACTCGCGGCAAGCCGAACGAAACCTCGATCGCCTCCCCCGGACGGATACGCCGTTCGGCGGAGTACACCAGTTGCTCTTGGCCGGCTACGGTGACACTCACATCTATCCGACGTTGCCCGACCAGCACCTGTGGAATCGAACGAACCCCTACGCCCACGGGATGCCCATCTATCGATACGGTGTACTCCACGTCACTTCGAGACGGTTCCAGCACAATCGCTCCAAAATCAACGGCGTATCCAAGGAGAGCAGATGTAGCGAGCGCCACAAGCTCGTCAGCCGCATCGAGGATGTCGAACGAGCCGAACGCCTCCCGTTTCTGGCTCCCGACAATCTGACCGGTGGCGTTGCTCCAGACGGACGCTTCCAGTTCAACTCGGCCATTGTCTGTCTCCGAAATCCGACCGATCACCGCCGCTTCGATTCGCCGGTCATCAGCAATACGTCGAAGCGTGAGCGGTCCGTCCGGGGCATACGGGTCGATTTCAGATAAGTCGGGGTTCACGACGTCGTACCGCTCCCCCAGCAACAAGGTAAGTCGAATCGTTTCGGTCATATCACGCGCCAGGTTGTCCCACTGGTCTACATCCGTGGAATTTACGAACGGCACCACCACGATCCGGTCGATTCCCTCTCCCGGGCGTTGATCTACCGGTTGCGCCCCCAGGTTACCCGCTGCCAGGACCGCGATACTCAGAACCAATAGCCGCTTCACATGTCTTCCCCTATCCACCCGTCGGCACGTGCGCGCCGGTCTTGATGATGACGTCCGTACCTCCATCAGTATATATCGGAATACCAAAGAGATCATACTTTCCCAGGTAGTCCGGAAGCCCTTCCCGGGTTTCCCCGAGCGTTGCTCGATACTCTTGAATCGTACGGTACACGGGCACGGGAAGCACGATCGCGGTCACCGCACTTCCCGAATCCCGGACTCGAGAAATCGCGCCGTACACATCGGCTATGATTTCTTCCGCCCGAGCCTCGTGGTTAGAACAGGACATCCAACAGGTTGTAGCGCTGGAAGATCGAGACACTGATCAAGGAGACGACCGCCATAATCTTGATCAGGATATCCAGGGAGGGTCCCACGGTGTCCTTGAGGGGATCTCCAACCGTATCACCCACCACGCCGGCGGCGTGCGCATCGGAACCTTTTCCTCCGTGGTGCCCGTCTTCAATGTATTTCTTGGCGTTGTCCCATGCCCCGCCGGAGTTAGCGGTAAACAGCGCCATCATGATTGCCGAGAGGGTGGTACCGATAAGCAAGCCCCCGACAAACTCGGTACCCAACAAGAAGCCGCTTACAACGGGCGTAAGCACCGCGATCAACGCGGGAGTCTTCATCTCTTTGAGACTACCGGCAGAGGAAATTTCAATGCAGAGGCGATAATCAGGCCGAGATTCACCGGTAAGGATCTTGGGATCTTCCCGAAACTGTCGACGCACTTCATCCACCATCTTCCGAGCCGCCTTGGCAACTGCTTCAATGAGGATCCCGGAGAACAAAAACGGCAACGCCGCCCCCACGAGTCCCCCCGCCAGTGTGAGCGTATTAACCATGTCCAAGACCAACTGGAACTCACCCTGCGTATTGGCCGGTCCCGCCTGACTGTACAGATAACTGGCAAACAGACTTAACGCCGCTAACGCTGCCGAACCAATGGCAAACCCCTTGCCGATGGCGGCGGTAGTATTGCCCACACTGTCTAGTTTGTCGGTGATTTCTCGAACGCGGGGGTCTAATTTCCCCATCTCCGCGATGCCGCCGGCGTTGTCGGCAATAGGCCCATACGTATCAACTGATACCGTTGCCGCAACAAAACTCAGCATGCCCACCGCAGCCATGGCTACGCCGTACAACCCTGCTATGGCGTTAGCTCCTATCACCGCAACCGCCAAGGCCAGTATCGGATAGAATACCGATTTCATCCCTACCGCGAGCCCTTGGGTGATGTTCAGAGCATATCCTTGGCGGCTGGCCTCGCTAATGGTTCGCGTCGGATGGTGCTCATAACTGGTAAAATACTCCGCGAGCTGCCCGATCGTAATGCCGCTGACAATTCCCAATATCGCCGCCAACCATGGAGACGCCCATCCCAACATAAAACCGGCGGCGGAGACATCGAGATCCTCAAAGAACCACCAGGTGACGGCCCCCGTACCCACCAGCGTCAGGATTGCGCTGGTCCAGGTCGCGACATTCAGCTCGCGATGCGGATTATCACTGGGTTTCTTCATGATGAGAGTGCTGATTCCCAGAACGGACGCGATAATTCCCACAGCGGCGAATAACATGGGATAGCTCACCATTTTGGCCACCAACTCGTGACTGATTGAGACGGCGGCATCACTCACGGTATAGAACAGGTATGCTGCCAAGACGATCGCCGATATGATTGCGCCGACGTAGCTTTCCAGAAGATCGGCTCCCAGACCGGCCACATCTCCTACGTTGTCTCCCACGTTGTCGGCGATTGTGGCGGGGTTGCGGGGATCATCCTCCGGGATGTTCGCTTCCGTCTTGCCAACCAGATCAGCGCCCATGTCGGCAGCTTTGGTATAGATACCTCCACCAACGCGGTCAAACATCGCGATCACTGAGCACCCCAACGCATACCCAGACACAGTCATCGTAAACGGAATGAAGTTGACCCCGAGCCAGTTGGTTATGATTACCAGGTTCTGCGGGTATACTTGCTCCAGAAACACCCCGAAGACCACGTATATAAGTCCGAGCCCAAGAACGGAGAAACCGGCGACACTCAGTCCCATCACGCTGCCGCCCTGAAAGGCAACTTTCAATGTGGCGCCCACGTCAAACGTTTCCCGGGCGCGGTTTGCCACGCGGACATTGGACAACGTGGCAATCTTCATGCCGATCCAGCCCGCGGACGCGCTCATCGTTGCTCCCAGAATGAACGCGACTCCGGTGTACCAGGATACAATGATCATGAGCGCCGCCATGATGAATATGGCGATCGTAAAGATGATCTTATACTCGTGCTTGATAAACGCGTCCGCCCCATCTTGAATGGCACCGGCGAGTTCTCCCATTAAAGCGGTACCGGTGTCGAGACGTCGAACCGCCACAAAATTTATGGCGGCATATCCTAAAGCCGCCACGACAGCTACAGCTAAAAATCCAAGCATTATTCTATCTACCTCGGCACATATGGTATCATTAGCAGGAAGTGACGCGCAACGATACGTTTGATGAGACATTTTGGGCCGCATATACTCCACAGGACCGCGCGGTCCTGTGCTTCTTGCAGCGTGACGGTGAGGTACTGCTCATACGGAAGAAGCGCGGCCTCGGGGCGGGAAAAGTTAACGGACCGGGAGGAAAGACGGAACCGGGGGAACGCCCGGTTGATGCCGCCATTCGTGAGACGTGGGAGGAAGTTGGGTTGACGCCGATGGACCCGATTCACTACGGCACCCTGCGCTTTGCCTTCACCGACGGGTACTATCTGGAAGTCTACGTATACGTTGCATCCCATTGGCACGGTTCCCTGGTAGAAACCGAAGAAGCGGAACCGTTCTGGGTGAATACTTCGGACATTCCGTACCACCAGATGTGGGAGGATGATACATGGTGGCTGCCGCCGGTACTCACCGGCGACCATGTGGAGGCGGAGATGGCGTTTGACGGAGACCGCATGCTCACGTGGGACATCCGGTTTGCCACCGGAGCACGGCATATCGGCCGCGTCTGATTATTTAGGAGGGTGGGTGTCCGCCCACCGGGCCATGACGAATCCGAAGTCACTGAGCATGTTCAAAAACCTGGAAACCAGAGCGTGTTCGTGGCCCCCGCGCTCCCGTACTACCCGGACCACCGCCCGCTCCGACCTCCGAACCACCGTGCGGGCGCGATCAAATTCAGCTCCAAGCCGCGTGTCTCCACCGATGAAGAAGCGGGGCTCAATGTGAATTTTCTTTCGCCACCGCGTAAAGATCGATTCCAACATTGCCAGGTCGTCGTCGTCGATCGTCTCCATCGTTTCGAGAAACGGCGAGCCCAGGGGCGATGCGATCACCCCACCCGCCACCAAGAGCCGGCGTTGAATCCAGCTCAAGTCCTCGGCAAGCTTTTTGTAGTCCCGTCCACCGGCGGGAAGCAAACTGCGGCACACGCCCAAGGCAACCTGCGCTTCGTCGATCGTGCCGAGCGCCTCAAACGCGATGTCATCCTTAAATCGCCGGTCACCGTCAATGAGCGAACTCTTACCATCATCGCCCCCACCCGTTCGTACCGGGGTATCTTCCTCAGTATTGCTCATGAAAATCCTGCATGATTACGTTCTCCCGCAACTTCCCCAGCGCCTTCTCCTGGATTTGACGAACCCGCTCCCGGGTAATCCCCAAGAACTTCCCGGTTTCTTCCAAGGTGTAGGGTCCTTCTCCACCCAGTCCAAAGCGCAACTTTATGATGCGCATTTCCCGCTCACTGAGCTGGTCGAGAACTTCCTCAATTGTGTCTTGTAACGTCAAGTGAAATACGAGATCAAACGGCTGCGCTTGCTGTTCATCCTCAATCACATCCGACAGGCGAGTGGAGCTGTCATCGTCGATAGGAATATCGAGCGAGGTGGTATCCTGCGACAACTGTTGAATCTCCTCAACCTTGCGGGATGAGAGATTCATGTATTCCGAGACTTCACCACTGTAGGGGTCACGTCCGAGCTCTTGCGTCAAATGCTTGGCCACGTAGAAGCACTTTTTAATGGTGTTCAACATGTGCACGGGAATACGAATAACACGCCCTTTATCGGCGAGACTTTTGATGATCGCTTGCCGAATCCACCACGTTCCGTAGGTTGAGAACCGGCACCCGCGGGTATAGTCAAAGCGCTCCACCGCCTCAATGAGCCCAATATTACCCTCGTCGATCAGATCAAGCAGTGAGAGTCCCCGATGTTGATACTTTTTTGCAATTGAGACGACCAGGCGCAGGTTGGCGTTGATCATACGCGTCTTGGACCGCCGCAGCTCATCTTCAAGGGCGACGAGTTCTTGCTCCGCTGCGGACCCTGCACCGTTATCGGACGGCGGCTCCCGAAGCTCTTGTAGTTGTGCCCTCAGCTCCTGGATTCGCTGGCCGATCACCTGTTCTTCCTCAACCGACAGCAACGCGTACGTAGAAAGTTGTTTCAAATAGAAAGACAACGGGTCGGAATCACCAGCCTGTTCATCCAAACCGGTGGTTGATCCATGCACATGGTGGGCTGTGCGGTTGTTGCACTGTCGCGAGGAAGTTCCTGCCATCGTTTGCCCCCTGAACTGGTACTTTTAATCAATATGGTACCACGTCCCCCCGGAGAATCCAAAGGGAATCGGCAGAATGCTATCCGCGCGGGGCAACTTCCGGATCGATAAACGAATTGTTACGCCACACCGAGAAATACAAGGCAGCACCGTCACTGGTGGGGGTAACCCCCACCGAACCGAGCACGTTACCCGCTTCGATCTCGTCTCCCACGGCAACGTTCACCGTTTCTTGCCCCCCGTAGACGTAAATATAGCCTTGGGAAGACTGAACAAAGACGACATTGCCGAAGCTCGAATGAGGACCGGAGTACACTACCCGGCCGCTGCTAATACTTGCCACCGGTGAGCCGCGGGCTGCTTCAATCATGACCCCCGGGAATTTGCCCTCCAACCGGCGTCGATCCCCGGCAACCGGCCAGGCCCCACCTTCATCATAGCTGAGCGGCTGCACCACCGAAGCCGCCACTGGAATGGACCGCACCACGCTGGAGCCGGAATCCGGCACGGTGGTGATTTCCGGTTCTGAATCAGAGGCGGAATCGGAGTCGGAGTCGGAGTCGGAGTCGGGTTTTGAATCGGAGGAATCTTCGGCGATGCGGTCCTGCTGCGCGGAGATGGGAACTCGAAGCCGTTGGCCGGCCACAATTCGCGTTTCGTCCAAGTCGTTGAGAGACCGGAGTTGGTCCACACTGATATCGTGCCGGCGGGCGATCGCGAAGAGTGTATCACCTTTCCGCACAGTATACTGTCCTGGAATCGTGAGCACCGTTCCCGGCAAGAGGAGTTCCGGAGCCTCGATGTCGTTAACGTCCATCAACTCCTGAACGGTAATCTCATAGCTTCGAGCGATGGCGTATAGCGTTTCGCCGTCCTCAACCTCGTGCTGAAGTTGTTCCGAGGTGACGGTGGCCATCACTCCCCCAATGAGTGCAAGACAGATCAGTGTTCTTTTCATACGACTCTTCCTTCTTCGTTGTCGACAGGGAGCCGGCAGAAGTTGAGAGATCACGCACATACCGAACGCAAAAAGCCGCAGATGGTGTCATCTGCGGCTTCCGTCTACGAACACAGTAACTGTGATGGAGTCGGGCTGAGAGGATTTGAACCTCCGACCTCACCGTCCCGAACGGCGCGCGCTAGCCCCTGCGCTACAGCCCGAAATGCGTACGGCAACATAGCAGAACCCCAGTTGCTGGTCAACCCCATTTCGTTGACACCCGTGGGGCCACATGCTACCGTTTGCCCGCTACAAAGTACCATATAGGAAGGACATCGACACATAATGGCAGAGTCCCAAGAAGAGAAGAAGGCGTCCCGCGCAACCAGTGCCCGCAATCGCCGCCTGTATATCGGCAGCCTCATCATATTGATTATCGTAGTGGTATCGTTTGTGGGCGCCCCCATCATAAGCACTCTGGGCGGCAGCGGCCAGATGGTATTCGGCAGTTACGCCGGCGAAGAAATCCGATATCAGCAAGGCAATTTTTTTGCCCGTCAGTATGAAGCGATCGCCCAATCGATTCGTGACTCCGGGCAAACCGCCGACCTTGACCTCCAACTGCGCATCGCCTGGCGAGAAGCGTTCAATCGAACGGTGCTACATACGGCGATTCTCCACCACGCGGAGGAGGCCGGTATGGATGTTTCTTCCGAGCGCGTGGACGAGTTGATCGCGGCGGATCCCCGGTTCCAGAACAACGGTAGATTTGACCCCGCCGCGTACCAGCGGATTGGGAGTCAGGAGCGCTTTTCCCTGAGAAATTTTCACCGGGAATCGGCAATTTTCGACCAGTTTGTTACCGACGTACTTACTGGTATACAAACGGCCGACGCGGAGCGATCGTTCGTGGCCGATATGAGCAACCCGGAGCGCTCGTTTAACGTGGTTCGATTTCCATTCTCCGATTTTCCCGACGCTCAGGTGCGGGATTTTGCGGAAGAAAACGAGCGACTCTTTCGTGAGCTCGACCTATCGGTGGTGACGCTCGCAAACGAGGAAGAGGCGCAACAGATCCGCGAGCAAGCCCTCGAGCCCGGCAATCCCATGGGCGACCTTGCGCGAACGTACTCCCGCGATCTCTATGCTGATCAAGATGGTGAAATCGGGAGCTCCTTCGCGTATGAACTACAACAAGAAATGATCAACCCTGACGACGTGGATGTGCTGTTGGACCTCGAGCCGGGAGACATCAGTGAGCCCATTGAGACGACCGCGGGATGGGCGTTTTATGAAGCGCTCGGCCCGTCGGACCCGCCGGATCTTTCCGACGACGAAACGCTCCAAGTTGTTCGTAGCTATCTGGAGAATTTTGAACAGGGCAGGATCCAGGATTACGTGCAGTCAGAAGCGAGCCAATTTGCTGAAGAGGCTCGGGCGGATGGTTTTGCGGCTCTCGCCGACCAAGAAGGTCACGACGTACTGACCACGCCCTTTTTTCCGATCAATTACGGCAATCTGCAGGTCTTTGGTCGCTTGGAAAGCTCTCAGATCCCCGACCTTGCGGATGCCGCATTCCGGCAATCCTTCTTCGAGACCGCCTTCTCGCTGCAGGAAGACGACGTGAGTGAACCGGTAGCATTGCGGCAGTCGGTGATGGTCCTGCAGCTTCGCGAAGAGCGTACCGCCCGGGAAGATGATATCGAATTTACGGAGCAATACTACGATACGCTCCTGCGGGAATTTCGAAGCGACCGCATCGAGTCGGCGTTCATCGACGATGATCTTCTTCAGGATAACTTCGCGCAGGCGTTCAGTCGGTACGTAGCCGGCTCCAATTGACCTTCCTCCGTGGACGACCGCGCGCTGCGTATAGAACACCGCTCCGGCCCTGCCGGAGCGGTCGTGTATGCCGAGGGGCGTCCGCTTACCGGACCGGACCCGGCATTATCGATGCCACGGCGCCTTCCGGATCCCCGTGGCGTATTACCGCAGACGCTGTTTCTCATTCCTTCGCCCTTGCATGGATTTGGCCTGTCACCGTGGATATGCGACCTCCCGATCTCATGCACGGTGCTCTTGGTGGAGTTGGATCCCGACTTAGCCCAACTCCAGCCACAAATCGCCACATGGCCTCATCACCGCCGCATCGTGGCGGTGACGTCCTGGGGTGACGCAGTTCGGGCCGCCGACCGCCTGATCTCTCGGCACGCCTCACGCCGGGTGCGGACAGTCCACCTCTCCGGTGGTAGCCATCTTCACCGGGACGCGTATCACGAGCTCGAAGCCCAGATCGCCGCGATCATTCAACGGTACTGGTCGAATCGCGGAACGCAGATTCGCCTCCACCGCCGGTGGATTGCCAACCTCCTTCGCAATGTCGCGCTCGAGGGATCTTCGGTGGAAGTACTCCGGGGATCCGGCGCCCGCCGCGCCATTCTAGTGGGGGCCGGGCCTAGCCTCGATCTTCACCTCTCGATGCTATCGCGGCTCTTCTCATCTTCCGGTCCGGGAACGGCCGATCGGGCCGGCGGAATCCTCGTTGCGATCGATACTGCCTTACCTACGTTGGCCGCTGCCAATATTCAGCCGGACTTTGTGGTGACGATGGATAGTCAGCTCGTAAATGCACAGGATTTTTTGCCGTGGCAGTGGGACTCGATCGCGGTGATCGCCGATGCTACCACCCATTTCAGCATTCCGCGCCGATTTCGTACATCCCGCCGGTACTGGTTTGTATCCCGGTTCTCCGAGATTCAACTGTTCACAGATCCGCAATTGAGCGCCCTCTTCGCAGGGATTCCGGTAATTCCGCCGGTGGGGTCGGTAGCTCCCTCAGCAATCCATATCCTTTCCAATATTATGGGAATATCCGAGATCCTGCTGGTGGGCGTAGATTTCTGGTATCGACCTCCCAAGAGCCATGCGGGGATGAGCTCTTCCGACCGCTGGCTCAAAAAGGCAACGGCACGAATTCGTCACCGAGATGGTCATGATCGCGCACCGGCGCGGCCGGTGCGCGATATCCAGTTACAGGACGGTACCCGGACGGTGGGTGATGCAATCCTCTACGATCACGCGCAGCTCACCCGGGACGTGGTTACTCGTTCCGCGGCCCGCATCGTACAAGTCCCCACAGCGGGTCTGGATATCGGTGCGGAATCGATCCCTCCGTCGGAAGTAGCCGCATGGTGGAACACCGCTAGCTCCTCCGCCTCCGGGCATACCCCCGATAGGAGTAACACCCCGACGTCCACCCCCGCCTCCGTGCAGGGGCACCCCCCAACCACTGCCGTCCGCGTCACCGCGCTGGAGGCGCTGTTTCATCGACTCCGGGTGCTGGAGGACCGGTTGCAGTCCGATACGACTCCCCCAATTCTCGACGCCGGCCTCGATTTTGTGCTCGTTGATCTCCCCCAGTGGCCCCTGATGACCCTGTCCCCGGAGTGGATGAGCCTTCACCGACTGCGCATTCTGCGGTCCGTGCGCGACTATCGGCGGCGGGTTGAGACGCTACTCTTCCGGCGTTCCGCGCAAGACTGACAGAAACGCCGACTGCGGGAGCTCAACGTTGCCCACCATCTTCATACGCTTCTTCCCCTCTTTCTGCTTCTCGAGAAGTTTTCGTTTCCGCGAAATGTCGCCACCATAGCATTTGGCGGTGACATCTTTGCGGAGCGCGGGAATCGTTTCGCGAGCGATAATTTTGGCGCCGATAGCTCCCTGCAACGGAATCTTAAACTGCTGCCGGGGAATCTCGTTTCTCAGCTGCTTGCACGCTGCTCGCGCGCGATATTCAGCGTTACCGCGATACACCAACATGGACAGCGCATCCACCGCCTTTCCATTGACGAGAATATCCAACCGCACGAGATCGACCGGGTGATATCCAAGCATTTCGTAGTCGAATGAGGCGTAGCCCCGGGAGAGGGACTTCAAATTGTCGTAGAAGTCGAATAGGACTTCCGCCAACGGCATCTCAAACACCACTTCCACCCGGGACGTGTCGAGATAGATCATATCTTTCTGGATTCCCCGGCGATCATTACATAGGGTGAGCATCGGCCCCAAGTACGCATCGGGAGTGATGATAGACGCCTTAATGAACGGTTCTCGAGACTCCTTGATGTCACCCAGCTCCGGAAACTCCAAGGGACTATTGACCGTGATCGTTCGGCCGTCGTGAAGATCAACCTGGTACTGAACCGAAGGCGCGGTGATGACCAGATTCAGATTGAACTCACGTTCCAGCCGCTCTTGTACCACCTCAAGATGCAACATTCCCAGAAACCCGCACCGAAACCCGAATCCCAACGCCGCGGAGTTGTCTTTCTCAAAGGCGAGAGATGCATCGTTGAGCTTCAGCTTATCCATTGCCCGGATGAGCTCCTGGTAGTCGTTGCTATCAATGGGATAGATCGACGAAAAGACTACCGGCTTGACTTCCCGAAATCCAGGGAGCTGCTCCGCGCAGCGATGTTCCGGCCGAGTGACCGTATCGCCCACCCGCACGTCCCGGATCGTCTTGATGCCCGCGATAATGTAGCCCACATCCCCGGCGGCCAGTTCCGGAATCGGTTCCAACTTAATTTTGAACTTACCGGTCTCTTCCACAACATATTTGGCACCGTTTGACCACATCTCGATCGTATCTCCGGGACGAATACGCCCATCGAAGACCCGAATGTGCACCACGACTCCCCGGTACGGATCGTAATTGCTGTCGAACACCAAGGCCTGGAGCGGGCTGGACTCGTCTCCCGCCGGCGGGGGTATGCGCTCCACGAGGGCCTCGAGCAACGCCTCTATGCCATACCCGGTCTTGCCGCTCACGTGGATGACATCGTCAGGATCAAGACCCAGATCGTGCTCGATTTGGTGGAGGCACATATCGATATCGGCGGCCGGGAGATCGATCTTGTTGAGCACGGGAATAATCTCCAAGTCGTGTTCCAGCGCCAAATAGAGATTGCTCAGCGTCTGCGCCTCAACTCCCTGCGCGGCATCGATGAGGAGAATCGCTCCTTCGCAGGACGTTATTGCACGACTCACTTCATAGGAGAAGTCCACATGTCCCGGGGTGTCCACCAAGTTCAACCGATACTCGTGCCCTCCGATATCCATGGGCATCGTCACGGCCTGACTCTTGATCGTAATTCCCCGTTCCCGCTCGATGTCCATCGAGTCCAGCAACTGGTCGTGGAAATCTCGGTCCTCGACAATATGGGATCGCTGGATAAAACGATCCGCCAATGTGGACTTGCCGTGGTCGATATGAGCGATGATGGAAAAATTTCGAACGTATTCGCGTGCTACAGGTGAACTCATGAGCGTTCGTTGTACTACGGAGAACGGAGACTATTCAACAAGGTTGATCGATCGTGGTGCGAATCGCGGATAGGAGTTCGTCCAGTTCGAACGGTTTGTGCACCGTAGCGTGCTGACCTGCTGCTACCGGCTCTCCCGTGACGATGAGCAAAACCGGCGCCTGGGTGATCGCCCGGTAGCGCGACACGATCTGTGCTGCATCGAGGACGGGTGCCGACAGGTCGCTCACGATGAGTTTTATTTCGGTGTTGTGCTCTAAGACGAGCAGCGCATCTCCCACTGAGCGGGCAATCACAGGAATGAATCCTCGGGAGCGCAGCGCGTTGCTGATGAGGCTGCGCATCGCCTCTTCCTCCTGGACCACGAGAATCCGCTCGTCCCCTGAGCCTCGCTCGGTGAGCACCGGAAAAGCCTCCTGTCCGGCGGTCGTCATGGAGGCTACCGGAAGATAGACGGTAAAGGTGGTACCCTGGTCCAGCGTACTGGTCACATCGATCGCGCCGCCGCTTTCAGTGACGGCCGAATAGACGGTGGCGAGCCCAAACCCACTCCCTCGTTCCGATTCTTTTGTCGTAAAGAACGGCTCGAACACGTGGTGTAGGTGTTCCGCCGCGATTCCTGATCCGCTGTCGGTAACTCTGAGGACGTAGTAGTCGCCGGGTCTCACCGTCTTGGTCATGGTAGGTAACGGGGCCGCGAGCGAGATAACCTCGGAAGAGAGCGATATCTCTCCGCCTCGCTGGATTGCGTCGCGGGCGTTCAGTAAAAGGTTGAGGATAATTCGTTCAAACCGGGTACGATCGATTCGTATTAACACCTCACCCGCCCGGCGATAGACGTCCAGTTTAACATATTCCGGCATGAGCCCCTCTATCATAGAGCGGTTTTCCAGGATAATCTCATCCGGTCGCAGCTCGGTCGTATTGGGGGGCTGAGTGCGGCTAAACGCAAGCAGTTGTCGGGAGAGGTGCGCGGATCGGCGGGCGGTATCGTATACGCCTTGCACGTTCGCGCGGATCGTCTCCAGCTCTGATTCGGGGTGGGAATCCAGCTCGTCCAGATCATCTAGAACAAGACGGGTGTACCCCATCATCACGGTCACGAGGTTATTGAAATCGTGAGCCAACCCACCCGACATTCGGCCGATGGCATCCATACGCTCCGCATGAGCCAACTGAGCATCCTTGCGCCGAATCTCAGATTCGCGGTTCATCTGTTCAGTGACATCCGCAAGAACCCACACGGTCAACTCATCGGGCGCTTCGGGATGGTCGGAGCTCAACACTGCGGCCCTCAGATCGACGATTCCCCCGGGATATTTCGGCGGACTCCACCGAATCGCGCGCTCCTGGTCGAGGGCATTTCTTCGAATATCCTCCGGGATCAGGTCGGCAATCGTCCCCTGATCACTCCCCGCGGTGTGGAGAATGCTCCACGCCTGCGCATTGGCGTAGCGAATCGCTCCAGTCCGATCGCTGACCAACACGCCGTCATCGATTGATCCAAGAATACGAGAGAGGAGCGCCTCCCGCGACTGGACGGCCCGCTCCATTCGATTCCGATACAACGCCAATACCACTGCGGTTCGTAATTCTTTCTCGTCAAACGGTTTGATGATGTATGCGTATGGTTCGGTCACTTTAGCACGGTCCAGAGTCGCATCATCGGCGTAGGCTGTGAGCAGAATTACGGGGATTTGAAACTGCGTTCGCACCAGCCCGGCGGCACTCACTCCGTCCATCTGACCATCAAGATGGATGTCCATGAGCACCAAACTGGGCAGACGGGCACCATTGCGGCGAGCTTTCAACTCTTCCAACAGGTCTTCAGCGGCGGAGTACGATCCACCAACCGTATACCCCAAACGCTCTAAGTGGACTTTGATGTCGAGCGCGACGATCTGCTCATCTTCAACGATGAGGATTTCCGGGGCGGGAGATTCGTTGGAAGAACTCACATCGAAAGACCCAACTCCTGAATCAACTGAAACAGTTTTTCCGGATCGATAGGTTTCACGAGATACGAATCGGCGCCCCCCTTGTAGTACGCGTCTACCACGTTCTTTGGGTCTTCCAAGGCGGTGGTCATTACGACTTTTGCCTGGTCCGCCGGCTGAACTCCGATTCGCTTTTCAATGGCGCGGATTTCTTGAAGTGCTGAATGCCCGTCCACATTCGGCATCATGATATCCAGCAGAACCAGCCGATATGGATCGTTCTCCTCCCAGGCCAGACTAAACGCATCAATTGCTTCCTGACCATCTACTACCACATCACTGCGACTGCGATCGCGCAAGATCGACTGCAAAAACCGTCGACTGCCGAAATCATCCTCCACTATCAGGACGCGAACGCGCTGATCTGCTTTCATAATTCGGTCTCCTTTTCGAGCTCAATCGTGAGTCGGCTTATTGCATCGCCATCTCTGCGTCGGAGGGCCAGCAACAAGCGAAATACTATCTCCGCAGCACCGGTGGGGAGCGGCTGTTGCCTGAGGTCGGCCACGATCTGTTCTACTCGGTCGGTATCTCCAGCACGTATCGCCTCACGAATCTCGCCGGTCGGCACGCTCCCGGCGGCGGCGCCGCCGCTTGAATCACCAGCGATGTTGTGCAATACCTGCAGCACTTTCTGAACCTGCACCGGCTTAGTGAGCACATCGTTAAAGCCGACCCCCTTGGCGCGCGAAGCGATCTCGCGCGCATCATGGCCGGTGAGGGCTACCAGGGGCACGTCACGACAGGCATCACCGGCCACTCCTGATCGTATCTTGCCGGCGAGCTCCCATCCGTCCATCTCCGGCATTTCGATGTCAAGAATGGCCGCGTCAAACGGTTCACTCCGCAACGACGATAACGCGGCATCCCCCCCCGCGGCGGTAACCACCCGATGTCCATACGCTTCCAGCAGCTTCTGCTGGAACACCAAGTTGCTTCGATCGTCATCCACCACGAGCACGGCGAGGCTCTCGGCTACGGATGGTGCGGCGCGATCATCAGACGCGTCGGCTCCGATTGGAGAACCCACATGGTACAACGTAGCCAAGATTGCGTCGGTGGTGGCCGGCTCGAGGATCACGGTGTTTGGTCGCTGTTCGGATGGTGAGCGTGCATCAGGCGCGGGAAACCCGCGGACGACCACAACCGTTTCATAATCTGGAAGCTCTTGGGCGCGGTCTACACCCGTCACAATACGGTCGTACGCCGCCGGATCGCTACGTATCTCTTCCCATGGAACACGCGATAATTGCACCCCGGCGGCCTGACACCAAGGTTCCCAGCACCGAGCGATAAGCGGATCATCGGTGGCCACTGATTGAACCGCAGGGGCTTCATCCGGAAGAGCCCCTCCCTCGTCCTCGGCAAACGTGCAGGGAATATCCACGGTAAAGGTGGATCCGTGCTCGGATGAATGTTCCAGCTCCACGGTTCCATTCAAAGCGGTTACCAACCGCCGCACCAGCGCGAGCCCGAGGCCGACGCCTCCCACTGTACGGGTTGCCGGGCTCTCGACTTGACTAAACTCTTGAAAGATGAGATCTCGGTGCTCCTCAGGGATGCCGGAGCCGCTATCAGTCACTCGGAATATGCAGTTCTCCGCTTCACCCCGGCTCACGGAGATCTCCACATACCCAGCGGACGTAAACTTGACCGCATTGGAGATCAGATTCCGCAACAACTGACCAACTCGCATTCCATCGCTGTAGATCGAGCGGGGTACGGCGGGATCGACCACGGTTATTATCCGCACGCCTTTTTTCCCCGCTTCAACCGCAAAGCTCCGACTTACCCGCTCTACCAGTCTTACCGGATCAACCTGCTCATTCTGGAGCACCAATCGTCCCGTGTCAAAACGCGCGTAATCCAGGATATCGGAGATGAGACCGGAGAGTTGCTGAGAAGACACATCCAAAATGTCGAGGTATTCCGCGGTCGCGTGGGCATCCGCGCCGCCTTTCAGTAGACCGGCCATGCCTAGAATACTATTCAGCGGCGTTCGCAGCTCGTGGGTGACTCGCATGAGAAAATCGCTTTTCGCCTGAGCAGCGCTCTCCGCCGCCTCTTTGGCGGCGATTAATTTCTCGCGGTACTCCTGCTCCTGAGTAACATCTCGGATCACGATGACGTGAGCAGCACCACCGCTGGAGGGTCGGTCCAACTCACGCCGAGAAACGGCCACGGTTCGCGGCGATCGGCCCGTCCGCGGCGATAGTCGCCTCCATTGTTCGGAGGAGCTGGACGCATCCGTCTCCTCATCAAGCCGGACCACCGCACCAAGATCGGTACCGATCGCTTCCGCCGCGGTCCAGCCGGTCAGCCGTTCTGCAGCCCGATTTATGAACAAGATCTCGTCTGATCGATCAGTTGTCACGATCGCCTCGGAGATGTTGTTGAGCGTGATATCCAGCAGCGCACGGTTCTCCCGTAGTTCTCGCTCAGCGCGGTGTTTGTAGAGCGCCAACTCCACCGCAATTGAGAGTTCCCGCTCCTGAAACGGCTTGAGCAGATATCCGTACGCGTTGACACGCTTGACGCGCTGCAGACTTTCGGCATCTGAAAAGGCGGTGAGAAAGATCACCGGGATGTCGTACGACTCCTCAATGCGGTCAGCCGTAGTAATTCCGTCTAAGTCGCCTCGGAGTTGGATGTCCATGAGCACTACATCGGGAGGAGTAACGTCAACAATCTCCAGCGCCGCCGCCCCCGTTCCTACCCGCCCCACCACATGAAACCCCATAGAGGTGAGCCGGTGCTCCAGATCCAGCGCGACAATGCTCTCGTCCTCAACGATGAGAACGTCAGTGGCCATATCGCCCCACCCGTTTCAGAACTTTCTCTCCGATTCCCGCCAGCGCAACACTCTCGTCCACACCTCCCCGTTTTATCGCTTCGTTGGGCATGCCATATACTACGCAGCTCGCCTCGTCCTGGGCGATGGTGTACGCACCGGCGTTGTGCATCTCCGCCATGCCCATGGCACCATCATCGCCCATTCCCGTCATAATCACTCCGATCGCGTTGGGCCCGGCGAATTGAGCGGCGGATCGAAAGAGAACGTCCACTGACGGCCGATGGCGACTTACCAATGGTCCATCGCGCAATTCTACGTAAAACCGCGCGCCACTACGCTTGAGGAGCATATGTCGGTTTCCCGGGGCGATGAGCGCGTGGCCGGTCAGGACGGAGTCATTGTTCTCCGCCTCTTTTACGGTGATCTCGCAAATGCTATTGAGCCGTTGGGCGAACGCCGCGGTAAATTTCTCCGGCATATGCTGCACAATCACGATTCCCGGGGCGTTGAGGGGCATCGCTTCCAAAAATTCGCGCAACGCTTCCGTTCCACCGGTGGAGGCTCCGACACAGACGATCTTCTCAGTGGTCTCCGGTACCGCGCGACCATTGGGCGGTGGTATGACGGCGTCGGCGTTGAGTTTAGGCTCCACCTCGCGCATTTCCGCTGAACCCTGTGCCGGTGTGGCCCGATTGCGCGCCGCGGGGGGCCGAGCGGGAGTTGGGGGTGGGGCCGCCGGAGCGCGCTCCCCGGCAGAGATCTCCTTGCTTCGGAGTTTTCTCAACCCGTGGCGGCTGGCGTACGCCGCTTTCACCGCATCGTAGACGGCAACCCGCGATTCCTCTAAGAACCGTTTTGTTCCCATTTTGGGCTTTTCGACGATCTCCGCCGCGCCGTAGTCGAGCGCCGCCAGCGCGTTGGCGGAACCAGATTCCGCCATGGATGAGCACACCACGACCGGGAGCGGGTGCTGCTGCATGAGGTGCTTTAAAAAGCTCAGCCCATCCATGCGCGGCATCTCGATATCCAGCGTGATGACATCCGGCACAACCGAGGTCAACTTCTTGGCGGCGATGTATGGGTCTGCTGCTGTTGCTACTACCTCAAAATCTGCGCTTTCCTCCAGAAGTGCGGTCAGCGTCTGGCGAACCACCGCCGAATCATCGATCACCATGACACGTATCTTTTCAGGCATACTGAGAAATCTCCTTGACGGGACGCCGATATACGGTGGGAGCGACCGATTCTACCGGCAAATCGATGCCGGCCAAAGTCTCCGAATGTCCAAGAAATAGGAAACCGCCCGGTAACAGGTAGTTGTACAGCTTGCGCAACAGCTCCTCCTGGCGGGGTCGCTCAAAATAAATAATCACGTTTCTGCAGAATATGATATGAAAACGATCGCGAATGGGAAAGGTAGGAGCCATAAGATTCATGCGGTGGAAGGAGGTCCGCTGACGTAATACCGGCTTCACCCGAACCAGTTCCGCAGCGGTGTCGCGGCTCCGCAGGAAGTATCGTTTTCGCAGCGCCTGCTCCACCGGATCGATTCTACTGATGGGGTACACGCCTTTACGGGCCGTGGCCAACACCGCCGTGGAGATGTCGGTGCCCAGAATCCGAAAATCGAAACGGGGGTTGAGCCGTTGAAACTCGGCAAGGACGATTCCCAGCGTGTATGCTTCTTCACCGGTAGAGGATGCGGCAGACCACGCTTTTAGAGGAGATTGCTCGCCCCAACCTTCCGGAACGTGCTCTGGTAGGATATGATCCCGCAAAAAGCTAAAGTGGTCTGCTTCCCGGAAGAAATCGGTCTTGTTGGTGGTAACCACATCGATCATATGGATGATTTCATCCCCATCGTGATCGAATACGTGGCGTACATACTCATCAAAACTGCCCAAATCCAACGCCCGGAGTCGCTTCTGGAGCCGGCTTTCGAGCATAATCCTCTTAGCCGGGGGCATCTTGATCCCCACCTCAGTCTCAATAAATCGACTCAGGCGGCGAAACTGCTCTTCACTGAGAGAGACGGAGCTCATGAGTCTTTCCCGCAGCTAATCGCTGTACATCAAGAATGAGGGCAACGTCTCCATCACCGAGGATGGTCGCCCCGCTCACTCCTTCTGTACTACGGTACATCTGCCCCAAGTTCTTGATCACCGTCTGATGATCTCCGATGACGGTATCAACCAGAAAGCCCACATCTCCGATGCCGGTGTGCACCACGACCGCCTGCTCGATCGAAGGGCGTTCGCCGCCGATGCCGAACTCCTGTCGCAAATCTACGACAGGGAGCATCTCACCGCGATTCGTCACCACGCCGTCGTTGCCTCCGGTACGGTGAAACTCGATACACTCCTCCACGTTCGAAAGGGGTATCACGAACCGCTCATCGCCGATACGCACCAATAATCCATCAATTATTGCCAATGTGAGAGGAATAGAAATCACGATAGTGGTGCCGGCGCCGGCGACTGAGTCCAACGCCACGGTGCCGCCGATGTTTTCCACTTCTTTGCGGACCACATCCATTCCAACTCCCCGACCGGATACCGTCGTCACCGATCCAGCAGTGGAAAAGCCCGCGGCAAACACGAGATCGAGGAGCTCCTGCTCAGACATCTGGGCATCGGCGCTAATGATTCCTCGCTCCACGGCGCGTTCACGGATTCGATCGCGATTGAGCCCTCCGCCGTCATCTTCGATACGCACCTCTACGTTGGCGCCCGCGTGACGGGCGCGGAGGGTGATCGTTCCCGTGGGATCCTTCCCTGCTGCCCTGCGCGTTTCAGGCGGCTCGATACCATGATCCACGCTGTTGCGAATAATGTGGACCAACGGATCGTGGAGGCGCTCGATCACCGTCTTATCCAGCTCGGTCTCTCCACCCTCGGTGACGAGATCAACATATTTCCCAAGATCCTGGGACAAATCGCGCACGAGACGACGAAAGCGGGAGAAGCTGGTGGAGATCGGCAGCATCCGGATACTCA
>JBMCMH010000022.1:0-27575 GCA_048614515.1 Alkalispirochaeta sp.
CCGGCACTCTTCGGGATGACCTCCTCACTCCCACGCGCATCTACGCCGCAGTGCTGGCCGACTTAATCGCCGGGTGTCGGATAGCAGGAATTGCCCACGTCACCGGCGGCGGCTGGTGGGAAAACCTGCCGCGGCTGCTGGGAACGCGGCGCGCCGCCATGGTACAACCGGTCCAGCTGGATCGGGCGGCCCAGCCTTCCCTGCGACTCGTGGTTGATGCTGCGACGGTACCGCTGACGGGTCCGATACGCGTACTGACCGATACCGCCGTGAGCCCCGCCGAGGCGTACCGGACCTTCAACATGGGGTTGGGAATGGCACTGGCGCTTCCGGCGGCGGAGGTTCAGCGGGCGATTGGGATCGCCGCGGACCACGGGGTTGAGGCGTGGCAGATCGGCACGGTGGAGGTCGAGCGCGCGACGGCCTCGGAAGCCGGCGACGTACCGGAAGCCGCAGACGCAGCGGACGACGACCGGCCCGGCAGCGATCCAGCGATCGAGATCACCGGCATTCCCGGCACGTGGCGGCGGCGCGCATGAGTGACCACCGCACCCCCCCCAGCGAAACGATGCCACCCGACGAGTCTAAGGCTCCGCGTTTCGAGGAGGGGCCCACCGGCGCCGTTCCCGTCCTTACAGTGCTTGCTTCCGGTTCCGGTACTACGTTCCAGGCGGTGTTGGATGCGGTTGCCGCGGGGGAGTTGCCGTACCGCCTCAACCTGCTGGTCGTGGACCGCCCGGATACGGGGGCTGCCCGGCGCGCTGCCGCTGCGGGGGTTCCGGTTAAGCTGGCAGACCGCGCCCGGTATCGCGGTGCGGCGCTGTCGGCAGAACTGGACCGCATTATTCCCCGCGAGACCGATCTGGTGCTGCTGGCCGGTTTTCTCTCAATCATTGCCGAGCCGCTCCTGACACGATTTCATCGGCGCATGATCAATCTGCATCCGGCGCTGTTGCCCGATTTCGGAGGCACCGGCATGTATGGCCGCCGTGTCCACGAAGCTGTGATCGCCGCCGGCCGGAAGCAGACGGGTTGCACGGTGCACTATGTGGACGCCGGCACCGACACCGGCGAGATTCTGCTCCATCGACGGATCCCGGTACTTCCCGACGACACTCCGGACTCCCTGGCGCGGCGACTGCGCCCAATCGAACACCGCGCGGTGATTGATGCCTTGCTGACGCTGGCACCGAACCTTTGATAGAATCGCGATTCCCCAAGGAGCTTATATGAACGTGTTGGTGGTTGGATCCGGCGGACGCGAGCACGCCCTGGCGTGGCGCCTCGCCCACAGCGACAGTGTCTCTCAGGTGTTCGTCTCTCCCGGAAACGCCGGTATCGCCCGCGACGCCTACCTCCAGTGCGTTCCCGGTCCCGTCACGCCGGCGCTCGTCGGCAATCACGGCATCGATCTCGTGGTTATCGGCCCGGAGGCCCATTTGGTCGAAGGTCTTGCCGACGAGCTCCGCGGCGCGGGAATCGACGTGGTGGGCCCCTCCGCCGCGGCGGCGCACCTTGAGGGGAGCAAGGCGTTTGCCAAGCGCTTCATGGACCAACACGGAATCTCCACCGCGGAGTACCGCGTCTGCCATACCGTACAGGAAGCGCGTGCCGCCGTGGCGCAGTTTGGCGCTCCGGTGGTCATAAAGGCGGATGGACTCGCCGCGGGAAAAGGCGTCTCGGTGTGCGACTCTGAAACACAGGCGCAGGCGGCCATCGAAACGATCATGAAGGAGCGCCTCTTCGGCGAAGCCGGCGAGACGGTCGTGGTGGAGCGGAAGCTGTCCGGATTCGAGGCGTCGGTAATCGTTGCGCTCGACGAAACATCGCACGTCATCTTTCCCACCGCTCAGGATCACAAGCAGATCGGCGAGGGTGGCGTCGGCGCGAATACCGGGGGAATGGGGGCGGTGGCCCCCAACCCGGCGATCAGTGAGGAGCTCTGGCAGCGGATCGACGCGGACGTTGTGCAGCCCAGTGTGGCCGCGGTGCAGCGCGCCGACTGGATCTTCCGGGGCTTTCTCTTCATCGGACTCATGATTGATGGGGACAATCCCCGGGTGCTCGAGTACAACGTCCGGTTCGGCGATCCCGAGGCGCAGGCGATTCTGCCACTGGTGGCCGGTGATTTTGGTATCTTGCTGCAGGGCCTCTCCCGAGGTCGGCTATCTGATGCCCTGGGGACGAGCGGGTTTGCGGTGCGCTCCGGGGCAAGCTGTACGGTGGTCGCCGCGGCCGGCGGGTACCCCGGACCCTATTCTAGGGGAGACAAGATCGAACTGACGGCTCTGCCGGAGTCCAGTGATCTCACCGGAACAACCGAAATCTTCTGCGCCGGGGTGGCCGCCGCCGACGAAGACGGAGCGGATCTTGTTACCGCCGGGGGCCGAGTCCTCTCGGCAAGTGGTGTAGGCCCAACGGTTGAGCAGGCGCGGCGACGGGCATATGCTCGCCTGCAACTCGTGCAATTCGACGGCATGCGCTACCGCACCGATATCGGCGGTGTGCCTGTACTCCCGTCGGTAATTGAGGAAAGCGACGTACTCATGTTGCAGACACGCAAACGGGGAGGTCTGGTACCGGTGGTTGTGCAGGATCATGTTTCCCGCGACGTACTCATGGTAGGCTATGCCAACGATCGCGCGGTCCGGGAAACGCAGCGCACCGGATACGCAACGTTCTGGAGTACTTCCCGGAGCACCCTCTGGACCAAAGGCGAGACCAGCGGCGACCGTCTCAGGGTGGAGGAGATTCGGGTGGACTGTGATCAGGACGCCCTGTTGTATTGTGTTATCCTGGAGGGCTCCGGCGTCTGTCACACGCATACCGCCGAGGGTACCGCCCGCCGCCGCTGTTTCTACCGCCGACTCCAGACCGACGAAACGCTTGTCAACGACGAGGGGTAGCTACATCACCAATCGGAGAGCTGCTATGGCCGTCAGGCCCAGCACGATCCGGCGGAACGTATCCACTGGTACGCGTGGCAGAATCCAACGCCCAATGTACGTTCCGATCACTGCGGCGGGAAAGACCAGCCCACTCACGGAGAGCATCTGCTGCCAGGTGACCGACTGCCACACGGCGAGGTGTAGTGGAATCTTGGTGAGGTTGACCATCAGGTAGAAGATACTGGCGGTTCCCACAAAGCTCTGGTTGGCCAGACCTCCGAGCACCAGGTAGATACTGACCAGTGGTCCGCCGGAGTTTCCGATCATTGTGGCGAATCCTGCGGCAACGCCGATAATTGGGATGCTCCACCGCGGGAGATTCCGGGCGACTCCGTCGGAGCGAGCGCGCAAGAGCACAGTAAGACCGACGGTGGTTAAGATCAGAACGCCCAGCACGCGGTTGAAGACCTCGGAGCTGAGTTGTTGGCCTACCACCACGGCAATAATCATCCCCGCCGCCGCGCCGGGGAGGAGCCGCAGCGCCGTGGCGATGTTGAGGCCGCGGCGATAGGAGGTGATCGCCACGACGTCGGCGAAGACGTATAGCGGCATGAGGATTCCCAGGGCCATGCGGGCGTCCAGGCGCAGCGTGAGAATTGGAATCACCAACATCGCGGCGGTCGGGAACGACGTCTTGGCGGCACCCAGGACGAGCGCACCGGCGGCGATGATCAGAAGTACCGCAGGGTCGATCACAGGTGCACCGCGATTCGTCGGTATTCGTCAAGAACTGAGCTGTCCGCCAGGGACTCTACGTTGGTCGGCTCAGTACCGTGGAGAATATCTCGCACCGCCAGCTCAACCTTTTTCCCACTGCGGGTATAGGGAATCGCTGAGACAGCGAGAATATGCTTCGGTACGTGTCGAGGGCTGGCGTGCTCCCGCAGGGAGTCCCTGATACGGCGACGCAGGGCATCGTCTACGGTGAATCCGCCGGCCGGAACAACAAAGAGCACCACCTCCACATCTCCCTCTACCGGCCGTCCCACGGCGAGGCTGTCCTCGATCTCCGGGAGCGCTTCCACGTGGCGATAGATCTCGGCCGTGCCGATACGCACGCCTCCGGGGTTGAGGGTGGCGTCGCTGCGGCCGTAGACGATGATGCCGCCGATTTCCCCCACAGAGCCGGTAATCTCGACATAATCGCCGTGGGTCCACCAGCCGGAAAAGCGCTCGAAGTAGGCGCGTCGCAACCGAGAGTCGTGGACGTCATCACCGAGGAATCCGATCGGCCGCGAAGGAAAGGGGGTGCGGCACACCAGTTCACCGCGCCGCCGCAGGAGCGGTCGGCCGTCTCCGTCGGCGGCAATTACATCCATTCCCAGGCCGGCGGCTTGGATCTCACCACGGCGAACGGGAAGAGTTGGGACTCCCAGCATGAAACAGCTGATAATATCCGTGCCTCCGGAGATGCTGGCGAGTTGCGCGTGTGGTGCGAGACGTTCATAGACGTAGTCGAAATCTTCCGGCAGTAAGGGAGCTCCCGTGGAAAAGAGAACGCGCAACGTCCCCGTGTGCGCTCGAGCGTCCACCTTCCGTGAGCGGCACGCCGCCACATAGCGCGGACTCACGCCGAGGTGGGTCAGGTGCTCGTCCCGGGCGATTTCCCACAGGCGCGTACCGGTGGGCCACATGGGGGAGCCGTCGTACAGTACCACCGTGGCTCCTGTAAACAGGGCGGATACCAACCAGTTCCACATCATCCAGCCGCAGGTTGTGAAGTACAGGATACGATCGCCGGGACCTACGTCGCCGTGGAGAATGTGCTCCTTGGTATGTTGCAGCAAGGTTCCACCGCCGCCGTGGATGATCCCCTTTGGGGTGCCGGTGGTGCCGGAGCTGAACATCGTGTAGAGGGGATGATCGAAGGGGAACTCGGGAAACGCGGCCACCGCCTCTTGTCGCGCCCTATCCGTCCGGTGTGTGTCCCCTTCGACTCGTTTCGTCGCCGGTCGTGGTGTGTCGGCCAAGCGCTGCCGGTCGATTAAGTCGTCCAACCGAAGGGGGTGAAACCCCCGCGGTTCCGGATCACCCTCGTCCGAAGGAATGGCCAGCGCCAGTTCCACCGACGGCAGTTTGTTGAGAATCGCCTCCATTCGTGGTCGCACATCGAACCGGGTGCCGCCGTACCGGTATGCGCTGCATCCCAGCAGAACCTTGGGTTCGACCTGAGAAAACCGATCGATAACCGCCTCCGTACCGAAATCGGGGGATGCGCTGGACCATACGGCACCCAATGAAACCGATGCCAGCATCATCACCACCGCCTCTACTCCATTTGGGACCACGCCGGCCACCGCGTCGCCGGGGGATAGGATCGGCGCCAGCCGTGCCCGCAGGGCGAGCACCGCGTCTACCAGAGCGCCATAGGTAATACGGATCGGCTCGGAAGCCTCCCGATACGCCACGAGCGCCTCCGTCCGATCGGCATGCTCAGTGAGGCCGTGGCGCAGGAGGTTGCCTGCGACTGAGAGCGTGACATGTGGGAACCAGACGCGGCGGTGGAACGGTCCTCCGTCGTGGACGAGATCAGTGGTTCCCGAATGGGCGATGGCGGAATGGGCGAGCCACAGCCGCCAGAAATCCTCCGGGTGGGTCACCGACCACCGGTGAAGAACCTCATAGGAAGAGAAGTCACCGGAGGATGCCGCGATAGCTGCGGCCGTGGCGAAGGCGTGCAACGGTGTAGTCTCCGGAGCGGGGTGGCGCCATAGTATCGGATTCGTCACGTGGTTCATTGTGGTAACTCTACCTCAAATCGTGCGCCGCCACCCGCTGCTGTCGGTTCCACCGCGCGGATCGTTCCACCGTGCAGCTCGACAAGTCGCTGTGTGATGGAGAGTCCGAGACCATTTCCTCCCCCCCGGGTTCGGCCCCGATCACTATCAAGCCGGACGAACCGCTCGAAGATCCGCCGTCGTTCTGCCGGGGGGATACCGGGGCCACTATCTTCCACCGAGAGAATTATCCCGGTGCGCGATACCGGTGGCGGGGGAGTGGTGGCGTGCGCGGGCGAGGACGCGTCGGGCGGTGGTGCGGTGGCACTGGTAGCGGAAATGGGTGCAACCGATACCACGATCGAACCTCCGGCGGGAGTGTGCCGCACCGCATTGGAGAGGAGATTGGTGAGAATTTGACGGAGTTTTGTGGGGTCTGCTGTGATCGGGCCGATGAAACCGCTGGTGTCATGCGGGACCGTTTCGTATTCAGGGATATTCACAGATAGGGTTATCGAACCGGCGTGGGCGGCGGGGCTAAACTCTTCCACGACGTCCCGGATCAATCGCACCGGGTCGAGGGAGTGCGCATGAAGGGTCACCCGACCGGCGTCGAGGCGGGCGATCGTTTGGAGATCGGCGACCAAAGTGGCGATACGCGTGACACTCTGGTGAAGTGCATCCCATTGCTCCCGATTTGTTTCATATACACCGTCTCGGAGTAACTCAATTCGCCCGGATAGCAGACTCACCGGGGTTCGCAATTCGTGGGCGGCGTCAGCAATGAATCGCCGCCGGGCCTGTTCCTGTTTTGCTACCTCGGATGCCATAGCGTTGAAGCTCCGGGCGAGCGTGCGGAGCTCATGGTCGCCACGGGGTTCGGGCACGGTGATGGTGTAGGTACCGCGCTCCATGGCACGGCTCGCGGCTTCTATGCTACGGATGGGATTAAGGAGCCAGCGGGACCACGCGGCGCTCACCGCTATTGCTCCAAACAGGATGATCAATGCCGCGGCGGAGCCGGCGCGAAGCAGGCTGTCCATGATCGCTCGACGGATGGGGTTGTCATCCTGAGATATCATTGACCCCACGAAGACCCATGCTTCGGTGGAGCCGCCCGAGCCGATGGGTACACCCCGATCCAGATCGAGGGCTTGGGGTGGTTGGGTAGCGGGGGTCGCGGCGAGGCGCCGGCCGGACCGGCCTACTACCACCACCTCTCGTTCAAGAAAAGGGGCCGCCGCCCGATCTCCGGGACGCATCATGCCGCCTCGGTTATCCATCATCATGGGAGTTCTGCGGGTGCGTTGGGGGCCTTCCATCGCTGAGCTGTGAAGGGCGTGGTCAACATCGCTCCAGCTATTTCTGCGGAGGTACACCTCCTCAATCCAGGGAGCGATCCGGAGGGCGGTGGCGCGGTCCACGTTGGTACCGGTCGCGGTCAGTTCGTTGTCGGTAGCGGCTATGACGATGCCGGAGAACACCATTACGGCAATGACCACCAGCACCACGTGGCTCGCAGCAACCCGCAGGGTAATGCCGGCTTTCACGAGGTTCTCTCCATACGGTAGCCTACGCCCCAGACGGTAACGATGCGCTGAGGACGGCCGGGATCTGTTTCAATCAGCTTGCGGATATTCTTTATGTGGACGTCGATGGTCCGTTCATACCCTTCATAGGAGTCATGTTGGAAGCTCTCCAAGAGTTGAAGACGCGAAAAGACGCGGCCCGGGTTGCGGGCGAGACGCAGGAGAATCGAGAACTGCGCGGCGGTCAGGTGGACGGGGCGACCGGCGATCTGAACGGCGTGCTGCTCCGTATCGATGACTAAGTCGTTAACGATTACCAGGGGATCGCCGGAGGTATCGGTGTGTGGATTCTGCATCTTGGAGCGGCGCAAGACCGCGGCTACCCGCATTGCCAGCTCCGGAAGACTGAACGGCTTCACCACGTAATCGTCCGCTCCGACTTGGAACCCTTGGAGACGGTCTTCTTCCTCGCCGCGGGCGGTAGCCATAATCACGGGGACGCTCGTTTGACTCGTAATCGTACGGGCTACGTCCAGACCGTCTACGTGGGGAAGGTTGAGATCAAGTATCACCAGGTCGGGTGGAGACTGGAAAAGGAGTCTCATGGCGGCGCTCCCATCAAATGCCTGGGCGGTGGTGTAGCCCTTGTGTGCGAGGAAGTCGGCGATCATCTGGTTGAGGTCGGGTTCGTCCTCTACGACTAGTATCCTCGGCATTGAAGACATTGTATCAGCCGGGGGGGGTATCGAGAATCATGTTGCAACTTCTGGAGCACGGGTCGAGTGTGTAACGAATTGGGCGTCCACCATTTCGAATAGTGGATGGGAGACGCCTATCTCCCGCTGTTGAGGGGAGATAGGCGTTATGCTGCAACAGCATTGTGGATACAGCCCAATTCTCCACCTATCGGCGCCCACCATGAAAAGGGGTGCGGCGGGACGAAAAATCGCCCTGAGAACCTGGACGACCGCCGGTGCCGGTAGGCAATACTACCCGCGTTCCATCCGATTCGACGGCACGAACGCGGAGAATCGTCTCCTCATTCACCAGATCGAACGATTGGACGGAGGTCACATACCCCTCGACCGTAATCTGCTGGCCGTCGCTCATTGCGAGCTCCTCCGTCAGAACCCATGGAATATGCAGCGAGTAGGTAGTGCCCCCACTAGTGATCGAGGGAAGCTCGCCCTCCTGCAGTTGGATTCGTCCGGACACGGTCTCTTCCTCCAGATCTCCCGCAGCGAACCCGCCTTGACCGCTATGCATCGGGCCGAAGCCGCCATGCATGCCGGTCTGATCTCCCGTCATCCCCGGCCCTCGGCCGTTCCAAGCCTGGGCACTTACCAGCATCGTTGCGAGTACGGCCATGCTGACTGCGATAATAGTCGTCTTTTTCATCGTACGCCTCCTGCGTATTTGGTATATGCCGTAAGCTACCGGAGAGGTGTGAACAAAGTTTAAACGGAGTCTATTGATTGTCTGAACGTTGGGGTGTAGCGTGGCGGCATGGAACACCTGCATGGCGGCCTCGGGGAATTACTAGACCGAGCGATCGAGTTCACCGAGTTGAAAGAGGTAGAGCGTACCGGATGGGTCCTCCGTGGTGTAGAGGATCCGGAGTCGGTAGCGGACCACTCCTGGGGAACAGCCCAGCTCTGTTTACTCTTCGCCTCATACGCGACGATCGACCCTGACCTCTCCGAGATTGATCCCCATCGCGCCGTCTCTATGGCGTTAGTTCACGATCTCGCCGAGGTCCACGTGGGTGACATTCCGCGACGGATGGATGTTGCTCCACCCGACGCCAAACCCGACGCAACCCGCGAGAAGTCGCGGCTGGAGTCCGCGGCAATTATGCGCCTCACCGCCACGGATGGTGTCGCGGACGACAGCGCGGCATCGGTGAGCCTGCATATGGTTCACGATTTGTGGCAAGAATATGAGTCCGCCACGTCGGCATCGGCTCGTTTTGTTCGCGATATGAATCTGATCGATATGACGTTGCAGGCGTTTCTGTATGAGCGCGATAACCGCTACGAGGAAACGGACGGTGTTGAGGCGTTTCCCGACTATCCTCGAATGGATGAGTTTTTTGAGACGAGTCGTTCCCGTTTTACGACACGCTTAGGACGTCATCTCCACAGCATGGTGGAGCGCCGATATCGCGACGTGGTTAAAGAGAATCAGGGAAACGTGATGATGTAGCGGCCCGTGCCGTTCCTCTCGTGATATGTTGCGCTCCCGCGGAGTTGCTCAGTCAGAAGAAACGCGAGCCGATCATCTTGCAGGGACGTGACGGTATCCTCGTCGGGCAACCGGTTCGCATCGAAACCGCTCCGCGATATCTCCACAGTCAGTACGCCGCCGGAACGTTCCGGCCGAAGGCCCACCAGTAGATGGTGAACGGGAGTCTCGGGAGTTGCATCACAGAGCTCCTGCACGAGTTCATTCACCAGGAGTGCCAGCGGCACCGCGCGCCGCATCTCGATCGTGGGCAGAGAAATCTCGAGGGTAGTCCGACCAACCGACGTGCATCGTGAGTTCGCGATAGACGTATGGGTCACGCGCTCCAACAACGGGCGCGCTGAAATTTCCGAGAAGGACCGCTCTCGATACAGCTCGTCAAACACTTCTCCCAAAGTCGATATTCGTGATTCCAATGCATCGGGATCGTTAAGCCGGGTCAAGCTCCCAATGAGCTGCAGGTTGTCACGAACCCGGTGGTGCACCTCGTGCAATAACGCGTCCTTTTCATCTTCAAGAGCGCGCTGATCGGTGGTATCGGAGAGTGTTCCTTGCAGACCGATGGTCCGACCGGCGCGGTCTTTCAGGGCCGACGTTCGGGACTGCGCCCACCGCACGGCGGTCGGCGCGAAGGTACAGTGTGGTGATGATCGAAAGCGCCAATCGGAGACCGTGAGCGTGTCGAGGTCTCCTTCCCGCGCTCGAGTCAGCAGATCTTGGATCGCTTGAGACAAACCGTTGCGATCCTCCTCGTGCGCCGCATCCCACAGATACGTTCCAACCAGTTCCTGGGGATCTACCCCGATAATCCGTTGCGAGGCGCGACTGACATACGTAAATACCCCGGAAAGATCGGTGGTCCACACAACATCATTGGCGCTTTCCACGATATTCTCGTACTGCTCTTCAAGCAATAGGCGTTCCGTCACATCTTCCCAGAGAATGGCCGCGTAGCCCGCGTCCTCGTCGAACGAGTAGAGCAAGGTGGCTCTCGCGATCCGTGTGCGATCCAACGAGACTTCGATCACGCGATGCTCGCTGTCCGGTGGGCTGTGCGCCAGATTCACCACCGCCTCGTTTTCCCGTTCCTCCAAAATCGCCGAGAGCGGCTTCCCGAGGATCGCCTCTTCGGTGGTTCCCACCATGCGAGCAAACGAGCGGTTTAACCATACTACCACATTGGAGTCATTGAGCTTGCATACACCATCGGAGATGTGGTTTAGAATTTGGTCCACGTCCTCCTTGAAATCCAACAGTTCTCGAGTGATGTGCCGAGAATAAATTCCGTCGAGACCAATTGTATTGGTGCGGGCCATTTCGGTCATCCGCTCAAAGTTGCGGAGCGAATCTCGGATGTATTGCAAGGTAGAGGCGATTGGACCCTTGGCGATATAAATGTCGCACGGAGTTCGCTTTCGCAGGTCCGGTGCCTCTATTGCCACGCCGGAAACGACGATCGTTTTAATCGTGTGCCACTCCGGCATGGAATGGACAATTCGTAAGAGTTTTTCCCCATCGATATTAGGCATGATGAGGTCCGTGATCAGCACATCGGGGATGGATGCCTCAATGGCTCGAAGTGCTTCTACTCCACTTTGAGCAGTAACCACCTCGTAGCCGTCTTCCATAAGCCCAATCGCGAGAAGCTCGAGGATGTCCGGATCGTTGTCTACCAGCAGAAGATGTCCCATTTCCACCCAATTACGCTACAATGGCCGGCATGCAGCGCGCCTTACCTTTCTTCCGTCCTTCGGGTACCGTTGCTATCATATTTGTCGGTCGTCTGGCCAGGACATGTTCCGACCGGTACGAACGAGCATGGAGAGCCGAGCCCTTCGTGACCTTCTCATTCATTTATGTATCGGCGGGTCTCGCCTGCCTCTCGACCAAAAAGACGAAGACCGGAAAGGAGCCGAACCGTGGTAATACGACGACTGTTTAGAAAGCGTCACGTGGAGTGGCGAGGCGAGTATACACCACCCGGAGAGGCCGCTACCACCCATGAGGGGGTTTCGCACGCGACCGTCTACGACTTCGGACCGGGGGGATTATATCGTGAGGAGGAGCTCTCGGCAGAGCGCCTTCGCCGCCTGCCTCCTTTGGAAGCCGAAGCGCCGGCCACGGTGCGACTCATTGCCGTAGCGGGGCGTCCGCTGGGGCCGGCCCATGATGCAGCGGCGTCGCTGATTCCCCTCACGGCGTTGGAACGGGAGGACCTGTTTAGTGTCGGACATCAGGTAAAGGTTGCACCCCTGGCGCAGGGCACAACCGCCCCCGAAGCCGGCGCATTGGTGTTGCTGCCCTTTGCCGTAGCGGTTGAAGGAGAAATCGTTCACAGCCGCATTTCTTTAGCACAATGTGGCGGGACGGTGGTGTTGTTATACGACGCGGAAACCCCGGTGGTGCACGTGTTGTTGGAGCGCATTCGGCGGGGTACGGGGCGCGTGCGGCAGATGTCCGCAAACTACGTGGCATACCTGGTTATTGACGCGGTAGTCGACACGCACAGTGGTGTATCGGCGTTTCTTCTCGAACAATTAGAAGACATGGAGGAGCAAATCCTTGACGGACGCACCGATCCCGCATTGTTCCGCTGGATTCAGGATATCCGCATCGTGAGTGTATGGGTCCGGCGGCTGATGTCCAATCTCGAACACGAAATTACCGCCGCGGTCAATCCAGAGGCCCGGGTGTTCGAGGAGGCCGTTGTGCCGTTTGCGATGGATGTCCGCGAGCACTCCGAGATGATTCAAGACAGCCTGGAAACACGTCGTGAACAGGCAGCGTCGCTCATTCCGCTGTATACGGCAATCTCCGGGGCAGCAATGAACGAGGTCATGAAAACGCTGACGATTATTGCCACCATCTTTATTCCATTGACGTTTGTTGCGGGAATCTACGGGATGAATTTTGAACACATGCCGGAACTGACGTGGCCGTGGGGATACCCGGTGGTACTGGGCGGTATGCTCTTCGGAGCCGCCGGAATGATCTGGCTGTTTCGGCGAAGAAAATGGCTCTGATGGGGAGAAGGGGGTGCGATCTGACGATCGGGCGTGGCCCAACTGTAGCCGCGCTCTCACTGCTACCCGAAGACCCCTAAACGCACCTGGACTGTTGGGTGCAGTGCCCGGCGCCGTTAGGCCTCCCGGACACCTCAAGCGTATCCCCGGTTACTCCTCCGTCTCGGTCACGCCAGGAGATCTACGTTTTGGGCAAGATCCGGATCAGTCATGGCGAGGCCCTCCTGAATCTGCGCGTCGGTGGCGTTGGTGGAGCCTCCCCCGGCGCTCTCGATGAGCCCGACCGTCTCGGTGCCCTGTTGAGCCGCCTGATCGATACTGTCTTTGAGAACGGCAGTACCCGCATCCTGCTGGAGTTGCGCTTGCTGCATACCCATATACGCTGATGTCATTGCTTCGATCATACCCATAATGTATCGCGACGATGCGGTGATGTCCAGTTTGCTGCGCGGTTGGCGGTACAGCTTCCGCCGCACCAGGAAACTCCGGCGCCCCCCTCGGAGGCGCTACACTTCAGTCACCGTTCCGCGATCACAGTTGTTGAGAATAGTCCTGTCGATACTCCATGAGTTCACCGTCGTAGCGACCGTCCTCGTCGTCACGAAAACTAAACTGGACCGTCTCCCCCGGAATCGACGGCACGCGCCACCACGTAATGTCCACCTGGTCGCCGGTCTCATCATCTACACCGGTGACATCGATGCGTTCGGTATCAAATTCTCCCGCGGGAACGCTGATTCGCTCGGAACTGCGGCGCACCTCGTATTGACCGGAATCATCCGCCTCCATGGCCTCGTAGACCGAGCCGTACTCTTCCTCATCGTCGTAGGCCCTCAGATTCACCGTCACGTCAGCGGTGCGGGCCTCGCTTCTCTCACTATCTCGATACTTGAGTTCTACTACCATTCCATCGGGTTGCAAGAAGTACTCGTACTCCACCCAGTAGTCGTCGGTCTCCATCCGCACATACCACCAGGAACCATCGGACGATTCGGTTAAGCGGGCGTGTTCGCTCAACGCCTCATCGCGAGCGCCGTCACCGTCGCTCCACACGAGTCGCCAGAGAACTCCCTCACCCGGTTCAAAGTCTGCATCATCTTCGCTGAATCCTTGAAAGAACGTGGTCTGGGCGTGAACAATCTGAAAGGCGGCGCCCGGAGGTAACATCGTCAGTGAGCCGTCTCCCGCTCCAAACGGACTTTCGGAATCGTCATCTTGCCGGGAAGCCTCGGAACTGCGCGTGCCGTTCTCGGCTTGGCCGGTGACCGCAGTGCCCAGCGCATCCCCTACCATAGAGTCGATGGTGGTGCAGCCGGCCAGGAGTGCAATCGCCAGCACAAGCCCGACCGCCGCTGTGTTTCGTCGTGTGTTCATTCCTCAATCATACGCCCATCATGCGTATTGTGCCAGAATAGTTATCGCCGCCCCAAGAGCCGCTCGAGAAGGGGGTGGTCGTCGCGCGGATCGAATCCTGAAAGCTCGGCGAGGAAGGTAGTTGGATCCGGGTGAGTCTGAAGCTCACGGTGAAATCGCTCATCTTCGGGAAAGAGATTGCCGTCCTCGTCCCGTGCGCGGAAGTGGAGGGCGGCTTGGTAGATGCGTTCCAGCGGTTCGGTGGCAAGATGGTGGCGCCGCGCGAGATGGAGGGCGCCCGCAATTCGGTCCCCGGAACTGAGTTTGCGGCGAATGTCGCGACCGACCCGGAACACGGTATCACCCAGAATCGGGCTGCCGAAGCGGTACACCAGATCCTCGATGTGGCCGGTTATGTCGTCATCGGAGAATACGCCGGGGTATTCAGCTTGAAGGCCGGCGGCGGAGGTTTCCATGGCGGTACGGACTTCGCGGGATACCGCGGGGTCTGTGATCACGTCTGCGATGTATGTGCGGTCCGGGAGGTGCAAAAAGCCCAAGTAGGCGCTTGCGGCGTGGCCGAGGTTGTGAACGTAGAGTTTGCGGTCTACCCAGGCGTGTATCGGTTTGACGGGCCGAAGCTGAGGAATATCGGGGAGGGGGCCGGCCCATCCTTCGGCATCAACCAAGAGGGTATTGAACGCTTCGGCGTATACGGTGGTAGGTTCCCGCCGACGAAGTTCTTCCGGCACGATGGGCACCATTTTCCCGACGCTACACTCAACGACTCCGGGAACTCCCCCGTGAGGCGTGGTACCCTCGTAGTACACGTCTGGTACGCTCTCATCGCGGGTGGGCATAGCGGCAAGGATTGCCGTGCGCGCCATTTCACCCCCACCATGAATGTTCTCCGCAAGGATGAGGTCAAAGGGGTCTTGACCGGTGTGATACCGACGCGCCGCTTCTTGTGCCAAGGTCGGCAGTATTCTGGGGAGAACCGCGGCTCCCACGGATGTAGCTACAAATCGCACCCGTCGCAGTACATCTCCTACGGCGATCGGATCGTCGGCGTAGACCGCCGACACACGAGGTATAGAAAGCCGTTCCTCCCGGCCGTCGGGGTGCCGATGGACTACCGCGTACCGTCCGTCCCGGTTGAGTGCGTCCACCAGCTCGTGGTCCACGTCGGCGAATACCGGGGCAAATCCGGCGCGGCCGAAAATCTGCCCCACGAAGGAGCGCCCGATATTTCCCGCCCCAAAGATGAGCATTTGGGGTGAAGCGGCCTCAGGCATCGTTGGTTACCGCCCCCAACTGCCGCCGATAATCCCGAACGTACTCGGTAACCGCCGCAAGTTTCTCACCGGGGTGCTGTTCGATGGTGGTACCTCCCAAGAAAAAGCATGCGTACCCACCGGAGGCGACGCCCCAACTGATTGCATGGTGCACATCCAACTGACGCTCACCGGACCGAAGCTGTTCGGCCAGGGCGTAGAGCATGCCCCCCACGAAATTGTCACCGCAACCGGTGGTATCACCGTGCGCGCCCGCACCCTCGCGAAGTTCCTGTCCGACTCGCGCGCTCACTGGAAACCATGCCGGCTCCAATGGGGCAAATCGTCCGCCCCGGCTCACGGCGTACACGTCTTGAGCGCCCCGGGTGATCACTACCGCCGTGACGCCCGCCTCAACAAATCGGCCGGCGGCGCCCTCGGGCGTGTCGGAGCCGCTCAACCGCCGCGCCTCTTCCGCGTCTACGATGAGGAGATCCGTATTACGGTACGTCTCCTCGCTGTCGCCGATCGGCCACGGATGGTGCGGATCTCGCGACTCATTGAGAAAGTCGTAGACTGTGTTAATCACGGTGAGCGCGCCCTCCCGGCGGGCGCGGCGGACCGGCGCGTGGAGCTCGGCGTGCAACGCGGGCACCAGGGCGGTACCGCCGAAAGCGGCGATCGCGTGGTCAAAGAAGGAGGCGTCGATGTGAGCGGCCCGAAAATCGGCGGCAACGCCGGTGCTGTTTACAAACGACCGCTCTCCGGCTCCGTTATCCCACGTGGGGTCGGACAGCGCGTGGGTGAAGGGGGTGTGACCAGGTTCTTGCAGGTAATGGTCCCAATGGAGCGGGGTTTTGGAGACGATACCCGCCAGATCGGCCCCAACGGAATCATCGCCCCGGACGCCATAGAAACTGACCGGCACACCGGCCGGACGTAGCAGTTGCGCCGCGTGCACCAGCGCCACCACCGAGGGGCCCCCGAGGTTTTTGGATGCCGGAGGCGTGCCTCCGGTAATCTCATCCAAGACGTCCTGATACGGAATTCCCGCGAATCGCTCCAGTCCCTCGGCAAAGACGAGCTGTCCCGGTACCAGTCCTCCGTCCCCGGGAGTCCGCGACCGGTACCGTGCGAAGGCGGGCCCGGAAAAATCGATGCCGGTGGAAAGATAATCCATGAGAGAACACCCGGTTCCAGCTATAGCAGTATCCATCAGCACACTCCTTGAGTAGTCCTATCCTACCATACCTTGCGCCCGCACGGGGTCGGGAGTCTGATCCTCCATGGCTCCGTTCATGGGGGGCAGTTGCCCATTCCCTGGAGCAGACTCATCCTGCGCGCTCCGCGTGGGCGCGAGCCTCCGCCTTGGCGCGAATCCGCTGATAGTACTCGTTGGTAATCGGATAGAATCGAAGAACGATCACTCCCATGATAAAAAAGAACGCCGGCACGGGACCAACCAGCAACCGAATTCCGATCACCGCGGCGTCACTCTGCTCCACGAACACCCCCGCCACCGTCTCGCGGTATCCAAACGCCTGCAGAACGAATCCACTCAACGCGATGCCGAACGCCTGGCCGATCTTGGACATAAACGTCCATAATCCGTAGTACACGCCCTCCCGGCGAGTGCCGTTCTCAGCGTAATCGTATTCCACCACGTCGGGAACGATGGAAAAGGGCATGACGTATTGCGTTGCAAATCCCACGCCGGCGATCGCCATAATGATGTACGCGATGAGCGGTCCCGAGAGATGACCGATTACGAAGAACACGAGCACGCTGGCGGCGAAGATGGACATCCCGATGTTGTACGATGCTCGCTTGCCGATGCTCCGGGAGATTCGAACCCATACCGGTATCCACAGGATCGCGCTCCCCAGGAGAATCGGCAAGGCGATCTGAAACGCCGCCTCGTCCTGGTAGACGAAGCGGAAGTAGTACAGCATCCCCCCCTGAATGATATTTACCCCGGTGATGTGAAGTGACCAGGGAATGAGGGCCAACAGAAACGGCTTCTGCGTGAGGACTTCACCGTAGGATGTGAGAATGTTTCGGGGCGGGCCGCTCGGTACAAATTGTCTTTCCCGAACCGTGAGGACTACGATCAAGGCAGAGACTGCGATAATCGCCCCAATCACAACGCCCATGGCGGTCCACCCTGCCGTTCCGCCCCCAAAGAGTGTTACCAGGGGGAGTACCACTCCCGCCCCAATGAACGTCCCCACCACGGCAAAGCTCATGCGCCACCCCTGCAGCACGGTGCGCTCGTGAAAGTCCTCGGTAAGGTCCGGTGTCAGCGCGCCGTAGGGAACGTTAATCAGCGTGTAGCCGGTGTTGAGAATCAGAGTTGCCGTCAGGGCCCACACGAAGGGGGCCCCCAGAGGCGGATAGAACATCATGACCATTCCGCCGAAGACGATCCACGCGCCGGCAAACAGCCACGGCCGGCGCCGACCAAAGCGACTGGTGGTTCCGTCCGATAGAAATCCCACCACCGGATCCGTAACGGCGTCCCAGATCTTTCCAATCATGAGTGCCGTTCCCGCCAGGCCGGCGGCCAGCCCCACCACATCGGTAAGGTAGAACAGAAAATAGAATCCGCCCATGGTGAAGAAGAGGTTGCCCCCGAGATCTCCCACCCCGTATCCCGCCTTAACTTTACGGCTCAGCTGTTCCATGGCGCCCAGTGTACCCGCCGGCGGCGCCGGGGGCGAGCGTTTTCTCCACAGAACTGTGCACAGATACGTCAGGAAATGGTACGTTCTGGAATAATGCACGCAGCCTATCTAGAAGCGAAACGGACGATCGATGATCGTTCGATTAATCCCGCCGTGTGGCACCGCATGGTGCAATCGGTATCAGACCTCGAGGGCGATCTCCTGCGGATCGCAGAAATTGGCGCCGGTACGGGCACGATGATCGATCGGTTGCGAGAATGGGGCGGATTTGATTCCGCCGTTCTTCGCGGTCGAAGGGTGGAATATGATGCATGGGAGATGAATCCCGCCACCGCCGCGTACGTACAAAAGCGGTTGGACGATAGTCCGGAGATCGATGCCGGGCGGGTTCACGTTGGCGATGTACGAGCGCGGACGGAGGAATCCTCGTTTGATGTGGTGATCGCGAATGCCGTACTGGACCTCTTTGCGCCCGAGGAGACGGTCGCATTGGTGCAGTCGCTCCTGTCTCCCACCGGATTGCTGTACGCGTCCATCGTCTTTGATGGGGTAACGCTCATGGAACCGGCGATTGAGCCGGCGGTGGATGCGGAAGTGCTGCAGTTGTACCATCGATCGATGACGCAGGGATTCGGCCGCCGCCAGGTCTGGCAGCTGCATGATGCTGGATTTCACATTCGCGAGATTGGAAGCTCGGACTGGGTGATTCCCCCCCGGCACGGTGGGCCGAGGGATGATGAACGGGTCTTGGTGGAGACGATTCTGGACATGATGAACCAGTCGGTAGCGGAACAGATCGCCCGCGGTGGTGATAGTTCGATTACGGAGGCCGATCTCTCTCGGTGGATTGATCGTCGCCGGGAGCAGCTCCGGCGCGGCGCATTGCTCTTTGAGGCGCACCAGATCGATGTTCTTGTGCAGCGATGACCTTTGACCGAGCGTACCAGTGGTGGAATCTCGCGCACGCTGCGGTAATTCTGGCGGCCGTGGCGAGTGTTGTTGTGCCCGTTGAGCTTGGTGGAGCCGCCCTGGTGCCGGTCGCCGAGGGAACGATTCTGCGGGTTCTTGCGGGGTGGGGCGTCGTGGCCTTGGGCGGTCTGTATGGAGCGGCGCGTCTCCGTGATCGACGGCGACCCAAAACCGGGCGTGCCCGGAGTCACTGGCTTCCAGATCTCTGTACCGCGGTACGCGGTGCGACGGCGGGTGGGCTACTCTGGATGCTCCCTGCCGCCCAGGGATGGTCGGAAGAGACGATGTGGATCGTGGTGGCGGTTCTGGCAGTGGTGGAAGTAACCGATTTCTTGGATGGAAAACTAGCGCGTATCGTTGGTCCCTCGTCGTTTGGAGCGCTGTGGGATATGGAAAATGACGCGCTCTTCACTCTGAGTCTCTCCCTGCTGGTGTATATTCGGTACGACGTGGCTCCCGTCTTGTTGCTTCTGGGGCTCATGCGGTATGTCTATGTACTCGTGTGGCGCTTTCACCGAGATCCGGTATGTGTCCCTTCCTCATACAAATGGTTTGCTAAAACGACCGCCGCGGCGATCGTGGTGACGTTGATCGCTTCGGCGGTGCCGATCATCCCGGACGACGTGCGCGGCGCGGCGCTGGCAACCGTCCTCACGATGCAGGTCGTATCCTTTGGATGGGATTTGGCGCTTCAGTACCGAGCGCTGCGGGTTTCGGGGCCGCGGTGATGAGCCGGAGCAGCGGTGATACTCAGCCGTCGCGGCCACATCCCGGAGGTTCCCGTGATGTGCACCGATTGGTGGCGGGCAACGCGGTATCCACCTTCGGCAATTCTCTGTATCTCATCGCCGTGACGCTACTGCTCAAGGAGCTCACGCAATCGACGTTTGTTTTGGGCGTGTTTCAGTTTTTGGCGCTGTCTCCGGGGTTCTTCCTGAGTCCCGTCACCGGGGCGCTGATCGACCGAACCTCTCGGCTGCGCGTTGTGATCCTCTCGGATCTCTATCGGGGGGTTCTGATGGTAGGCGGCGGGGCCGCATTGTTGATTCCCGAATTGCGATCGGTTGCGGTTGTGCTGCCCCTGTCGTTGGCGGCGGGGGTTGGCCACGCGTTTTTTGTGCCGGCGGCTCAGGCGCTCTTGCCGTCGTTGGTGCCGCCGGATCATCTGCCGGCGGCGAACGGATTGCGGGCTGGGGCGAGTCAGGCCGCAAATCTCGCAGGAAACGCCGCCGGTGGTGCGCTGTACGCCTTGGTGGGAGCTCCGCTGTTGTTTATTGCGAATGGGATCTCGTTCCTGCTGTCGGCCTGGCAGGAGCATTTCATCAGCAGTGATGGATCGTCTGGGCCTGGGGTACCACCGGATCCCCGCCACGAGTCTGCGGATCTCACGGGGATGCCGCGGGGAAGCGCGTCCGTGCGGGGCATTCTTTCATCGGCGGTGAACGGGATCTCGGTGGTGCGCTCGGACCGCAGTCTACGGCTCCTCATGATTTCCCAAGCGGGACTGTTCGCGATTTCTCCCGTGGTAATGCTGACGCTTCCCTTTATCGTGATCGATGAGCTCAAGCTCGGAGAGTACGCGCTGGGGCTGTACTTTGCGGCTGCCCTGGCGGGGGGCATCGCTGTGTTTCTTGCGCTGCGGGGGGTCTCGGCGGATCGTCTCCTGCGACGGCGACTACCCATCGCCGCGTACGGGGCGATCGCCGGGAGTTTTGCGTTCGTTGCCATGCAGATCACGCCGGCAGGGGTGGCGGTAGTGGCCACGCTCACCGGCAGCGCAGCGGCGATCGTATATCTGTACACGATCACGTGGATTCAACACCATAGCAACGAGGCATTTCACGGGCGCCTCTTCGCGATGCTCGAGGCCGCCACGTCACTGGTGGCACCGATAAGCTATGTGGTGTCGGGGGGAGTCCTGGAGGTGTTGGGGCCGGAGCGGCGGTGGGTGGCGTTTGCTGCCGTAGCGATTGGCGCGGCGGTGTGGGCTGGTACGCTCCTGGTTAGGTGGCGCGTGCCGGCGAGGGCCGGGGGATAAGGCGCTGAGTCAGCATGTGCAACACGGGAGCCAGGGGCGCATCCACTTTAAGCGTCGCCAATGAATCTGCTCGCGTGGGTCCTTGATTAACGATCAGAAGCGGGATACCCCGCCGCCCCGCGTACTCCGCAAAGCGAAAACCGGAGTACACCGTCAATGATGAACCCAGCACCAACAGTGCCGTTCCGGCATCTACCGTGCGAAACGCTTCCGCCACACGCGGCGGAGGGACGTTTTCCCCAAAGAACACCACATCAGGTTTCAGTATGCCGCCGCATTTCGGACACGGCGGCACCCAAAAGCGATCCGTCACCGTCCGAGGAAGCTCGGCGTCCCCATCCGGAGCCATCTCTGCCGCGTGATCCATCCATCCTGGATTCGTGGAGAGCAGCATGGTTTGAACGGTGTCTCGAGCGAGGCGAGTTCCGCATTGGAGGCAGACTACCTGGGCTAACCCCCCATGGAGTTCGATCACGGAGTGCGACCCTGCCGCCTGGTGCAAACCGTCTACGTTTTGTGTAATAACCGTATGGACGAGACCCGCCGCTTGGAGGGCAGCAACAGAATGGTGCGCACTGTTGGGCCGACGCTCCACCATAAACGGCCAGCCCAGACATGATCGCGCCCAATAGCGGCGCCGATTATCCTCCGAGCGAAGAAATTCGGTAATCGTTACTGGGGAGCGTTTTTTTAACGAGCCCTGGGGCCCGCGATAGTCGGGGATTCCGGAATCGGTGCTCATCCCTGCGCCGGTGAGAATCGTTGTATCCCGGTCGCGAAGATACCAGGCGAGCTCGTCTATGAGGGGCGCGGGGATCACCGGCGCGGAGCCGGTGTCCTCCATGGGCGATTTAGTGTTCGTGGCCGTCCGGACCGTGGACATGGCCGTGATCGAGCTCTTCCGCGGTGGCCTCACGAACGCCCTTCACTTCTACGTCAAAGTTTAAGGTCTGCCCCGCCAGGGGGTGGTTGGCGTCGAGCGTCACCTGCTCATCTCCGATTTCAACCAGCGTAACGACCATTTCCTGACCCTCGGCGGATTGAGCTCGAAATTGCATACCCAGTTGCAACTCCTCATCCTGCGGAAGTCGCTCTCGAGGTACCTCAAACACCAGCTGGTCCTGGCGCTCACCGTATCCCTGATCCGGTGACACGGACGCGTGCACCTGTTCACCCTCGGCTTTACCGGCAAGCGCCTCTTCCAGGCCGGGCACGATGTTCTGGTGACCGTGGAGATACGCCAGGTCGCCGTGCTGCTCGGAAGAATCAATAACCTCTCCCGTATCGTCTTTCAGGGTGTAGGCGATCGTCACAACCGCATCGTTTTCAATATTCATGTTCGTTTCCTCCTCGTGTGGCCAATGAGCGACACGCCCAAAAAAAAGCCGGGTTCCTGACCCGGCTTAAACTGACCACATCAATGAACGATGTCAGCGTAGGGGGGATCCCGGGAACCTGTCAAGGTCGAGTGGACGATTGGAAATATGTGCGCTACCCTGACGCTCGTGATGTCATGGAGATTTTTTGTGCTATCGCTGATCGCTCTGGTGGGGGTGGGGTCGCCATGGGTCGCGGCGAACGAGCCGGACCCGCCGGATGCGCTTGAAACGGTGCTGGTCCAGTTTGCGGTGGATCCATCCCACTTCACCACCCTTGAGCAATTTCACCAGCGGATCGACGCGATCGTTTCGGAGGCGATGGCCGGTTCTGATCCGGATTTGATCATATTTCCCGAGTACACGTCGGTGTTCGCGTTGTTTTCAGATTTCATCAATTCGCAGGGCGAGGTTCTCGTGAATGAGGTCTCGCACGATGTGATACCGCGGGTCGATTCCGATGTATCCCAATTCGTGCCAAATAAGGCGCATCGATTTGTACGCCGCCATGCCGAGAGATTCGCGGAGGAGATTGTCGAGATGTGGTCGGCGGTGGCGGCGGAACACGGTGTGTGGATTCTTGCGGGAAGCGGTTTCGTGCCGGCTGCCGACGAGGGAGTCTACAATCGAGTTTGGGTGTTCGATCGATCCGGAGAGATCGTGTACCACCAGGATAAGGTGTTTCTCACCGTCTTCGAGCGCGAGAAGCTAGGGGTGATACCCGGTTCCGTGAGCGACGCTGAGACGTTTGAAGTAGATGGGATTGAACTGGCGGTGACGATCTGTCGGGACTCCTACTTTGAGGACTGGGAGCGAGGGTTCAACGACGCCGACGCGTGGATCGATATCCGGGCAAACGGAGAGGAATACTCCCCCGCGGTGCGACGACGGTTCGATACTGCCCTACCTGAGCGGATCGCGCGCAGCGACGTACCCTTGGGATTGAGTACCAGTCTGAATGGGCGCTTTCTGGACTACCTCTGGCAGGGGCCGGCGTTCGTGGTGGATGATGATGGTAAGCGCGTCGCTCAGTCCCCAACCATCGACGGGGACTATCTGATGAGAGTAGAGGTGCCGGCAGCTACCGTGCACGGTGAAAATTCGGTCGATTAACCGCTGCAGCTATAGTATACTCGTCACTATGGAAACTGATCAGAACCATATCTCTGCTCCGTGGGAATTTCTCGAAGATTTTCGTGGGGAGGCCTTTTCCGGAACGTGGCCGACGCTACCGGAGCTGTTTCGTATCACGACGATCCGGTACCCCGATCGGGCGTGTTTCACTACGTATGATCCCAGCCGGGTAACCTTGACGTATCGAGAGGCGTTGCGGTGTATCCTCGGCCTATCGGAGGTATTTGTGTCGGCCGGTATCGCGCCGGGGGATCGTATTGCCGTTACCGGAAAGAACAGTCCCGAGTGGGCAATTACCTACCTCGCTACGCTGTTCGCCGGCGCCACGGTGGTTCCCATCGACTACCAGCTTCATGACGCCGAAATCGAGACGCTGGTAACGGCCTCCGGCGCGAGGATGCTGGCGGTGGACTCGGAGCGGTACAGCACGTTTGCGACGCTTCCGGTGGAACGCGTGTTGAGTCTCGCTCCTGACTATGAGGACTATGTCCTCGAGACCGCCGAAGAACGTGCGCCGAAGGACTGGGGGGCGTCACTGCCGCCTGCGGTTCCCGTGGCGCGAACAGGGGAAGACGTGGCGGCGATTCTGTACACCTCCGGCACCACCGGGCGGCCAAAAGGGGTAGTGCTGACGCATGAGAACTTCGTGGCGGACTGTTTTCTAGCGCAGGCAAACCTCTCCATTTACCATACCGATGTCTTCTATGCGTTGCTCCCAATCCACCACAGTTACAGCATGCTGGCGGTGTTCATTGAAAGCTTCTCCGTAGGAGCGGAGACGGTGTTCGGCAAGCGGATGGCGATTACCCAGATCATGCATGACCTCAAGACCGCCGGGGTGACGATGTTCCTGGGGGTGCCCCTGCTCTTCAACAAACTGATCGCCGGTATCCTTCGAGGCGTACGAGAGAAGGGACTCGTGGTGTACGGCGTGATTCGCCTGCTTATGGGTATTAGCGGACTCATTAAGAAGCTCACCGGCATCAACCCCGGAAAAAAGCTGTTTCACTCCGTTTTAGATAAAGCCTCGCTGGCAACGATTCGGATCTGTATCTCCGGAGGTGGGCCGCTGGCACCAAGCGTGTTTCGAACGTACAACCAACTGGGAATCGATTTCGTTCAGGGTTACGGTCTCACTGAGACCTCTCCTATTCTCACCTTAAATCCGATCGATCACTATAAGGAAGAGTCGGTGGGCCGCCTTATTCCGCAGGTAGATATGAAGATTCTCGAGCCGGATCAGCGAGGAGCGGGGGAAATCGCCGTCAAAGGGCCCATGGTGATGCAAGGCTACTACGAGATGCCGGAGGAGACCGCGGAGGTGTTTACCGCCGACGGGTACTTTCGAACCGGTGATGTGGGGTATCTGGACAACGAAGACTACTTGTACCTGACCGGCCGCGCCAAGAATCTCATTGTCAGCGAGGGCGGCAAAAACGTCTATCCCGAGGAAATTGAGAACGAGTTTCAACTCTACGAGGAGATCGACCAGATTATGGTTCGCGGTTACCAGAAAAACCGCCACGATCGAGTAGAGCAAATTGAAGCGCTGGTGCATCCCAATGAGGATTTCTTTAAAGGGGACAATGCGGCACCCCCAGACCGCATTGAGGCGCGCGTGAATGAGATCGTGGCGGAAGTAAACAAGCGTCTTCAGCCATACCAACGAATCTCCCGAGTAACGGTGCGCGACGAGGCGATGGAAATGACCTCTACCAAGAAGATTAAACGTAATACGGTTGAATAGGTTCACCGTTCGGGCGGCGGTACTCATGACGTGGGTGGTGCTCTCCTGCGTCGTTCCGCCGCCGGCAACACCCGCGCAAGAGACGGATGCGGAGTCCGCCTCCCCCGGTACCTTGGGGCTCGTGCTGGCCGGGGGCGGCGCGTTGGGATTCGCCCACGTGGGCGTGCTCATGGTACTTGAGGAACACGGCATTTCTCCGGAAGTGGTTGTAGGCACCAGCATGGGAGGTATCGTTGGTTCTCTCTATGCAGCGGGATACTCCGCGCGGGAGATCTTTGCTCTGACGCAGAGCATTGACTGGAACGGTATCTTCTTTGACGAGATCAATCGCCGCCAATCAACGTTCGACGATCGGCGGGCGGACCGCTTGTCCCGGGGGCGCCTCTCCTTTTCGAACGGCCAGCTCCAGCTTCTGGGTGGCGCATCGGCGGGGCAATCGATCATGGAAGTGCTCGATGATCTGTTACGCAGCGCGGCACCGGTGGAAGACTTTCACGACCTGCCCCGATCGCTGTCGGTGGTAGCGGCCGATCTGGTTACGGGGGAAGAGGTAGTCTTTCGCAGCGGAGACGTGAAACACGCCGTGCGCGCCAGTATGGCGGTACCCGGGGCGTTTACACCGGTGTTCTATGACGACTCCCTGCTGATCGACGGCGGGTGGGTCAATAACACCCCCGTGGATGTGGCGCGAACGGACGGAGCGGACTACGTCATCGCGGTGGATCTTAACCTCCTGAATGTGGGTGCTGAGGACCTGCAAGATATCCCGAGTATTCTCAATCAGTCGTCTCGGATCGTCCGGCAGGTGAGCATTGAGGAAAACCTCGCCCGGGCCGACGTGGTCATTAAACCTGACCTGACCGGGTATACTCCGGCAGATTTTGGAGAATGGGCAATTCTCGTCGAGCGTGGGCGCGCTGCAGCGTTGGAAGTACTTCCGGAGTTGCTCGAGATCAAACAGGATTCCGCAGACCACGAGGTGTCTCGCTCGATTCGACCGGAAGATGATGTGCCGGTGGAAATCAATTCGGTCCGGGTCCGGGTTCCCGACTATATCGATTTTGGCGGTGGCGCGGAGATTGAGAGGCGCATTGAGGAGGAACTGCCCGACGGCGAGACATCGGTGGAGGCAGTGCAACACGCGGTGTACGGCGTGTACGATACGGGCGGTTTTTATTCCGTGGGTTATGACTTGGTGCCGGCGGGGGGGAACGAGTTTGACCTCGATGTCTATCTCATGCCCCGGGATCGGGCCGCATCGGAACTCCGAGTTGGGGCGGGCGTGCGGACCCAACTGTTTGAGAGTAGCTATGTCCGTTCTATTTTGTATGCAGATTTTCGCACCGCTCTCGCGCCGCCGGCTGTTCTGGGCGGAGAACTGGATCGACGCCCCCGCTTTGATGCGGAGGCGTGGATTAGCGACGTGGCCAGTGCCCGGGTAGGACTTTCCGTTCCCCTGGCGCCGTCGCTGCGAGTTCGCGGTCGCATGTACTCACTTTCGACACCGGTGCCGTTCTATGATTCCTCAACGGTGGAGGCGCTTTATTTTCAGCGATCCGCCGGCACGGACCTGGGGGTTCAATTTCAGCCGGGCCGGGAGTGGCGTTTTGACCTGACAGGGTTTGGAGAATGGGCGTGGGTTGATCGCATTCAAGGGGCGTCCGTACTGGACGATGAGGGACAGCTGCGGCTGGGCGTCGCCGCGCTCGCGCGCCACGACAATCTGGACCGCGGGGTTCATCCTACTCGAGGAACCGAGACGCGTGTGGTGGGACGGCTGTGGTGGGAGCCTCAGGTCGTTCAGCCGCGCGTCCGGGCGGAGATGGATCACCGATCGTACGCGCCGGTGACACCGAGTACTACGCTGGAATTCACACTCTCGGCGGCGAGCGATCTCGGCACCAATATCGCGCCGGCGGATCAGTTCTATGAGGGCGGAATGCAGCGTATCTCAGGCTTCTATTTTGGGGAACTCGCCGGGCAGCACGCGGTATCCGCTGGGCTTGCAGTCCGACTACGAACCATTCGCCTTCCCCTGGGCGTCGGCCAGTGGGCCTATGTCGTCACGGGAGTAGACGGAGCGCGCGTGTGGAGCGGAAACGTCACCGATATCGTAGAACCGGCGAAGTTTGAGGTGCCCCGAATGGGGGCTAAGGTGGGCATGAGTCTTGATACCGTCCTGGGTGAGCTGAGCGCGGGGCTGGGAATCAATGATGACGGCCGGGTTATGAGTTACTTGCTGCTGGGACCCACGGCGACACCCTCGGGAGAGATCTGGTCATGGTGACCCGCTAACAGGTATACTTAGCCTATACACATATGATTAGTGCACAGAACGTAAGCTTGTCCTTTGGCGGCCAGCCGCTTTTTAAAGATGTCAATATCAAATTCACCGCCGGTAATTGCTACGGGGTAATCGGCGCCAACGGGGCGGGGAAGTCTACCTTCCTCAAAATTCTCTCGGGCGATTTGGAGCCGGATTCCGGAGAGGTAATCGTGGGAAAGGGAGAGCGGGTCGCCGTGCTCCAGCAGAACCAGT
>JBMCMH010000023.1:0-27458 GCA_048614515.1 Alkalispirochaeta sp.
CCGGGGCGTGGCGGAAACCCGCAATCGGCCGTGGGCCCATCGGTTGAACCCCCGCCCCCCATGCCCGTGGCACTACAACCGGAAAAACCGCCGCATCCGCCGTACCGTGCGCTCGAGGTAGTCGCTCAGGAAATCGCTGTTAGCTTTGTCGCTGCGCCGCATGTTCTCGAGGAACTGCTCGTTCTCCAGGCGCCGGTCGAGCATCACCTCGGCGAAGCGGTCTGTGAGCTCCGGCACCTCCTTGAGGATCGGGGTGAGGTTATCCTTGGTAACCTCGATAACCGAGGTCTGCACCAGGGCGACAACAGTTGCTGACCTCGGCTCACCGGTAAGCAGCGACATCTCGCCGATCACCTCGCCTGACCCGAGGCGGGTTACTTCGATATCCGCGTCTTTAGGGGAGCGCTTGGTTACCTGGACAGCCCCGGAGGTGATGATAAACAGCGAACCGCCCCGGGTACCCTCCTCGACGATGACGTCCTCGGGAAAGTAGGTGTGGTCGATCGCCTCGTCGGCGAGGCGGTCGATCTGCTCGTCCGTGAGGATTGAAAAGAGCTCGGCCCGGCGCAGCTCGTCCCGCACCGTCGGGAGCTCGAGGACCCGCTCCGGTGCGCCCCGGGTGGCGACCTCGAAGGTGTCGGCGGCGGTGCCGATACCCGCCCGGGTGAGGTAGGTGTGAATGTTCATGTACAGGTCGTTGCGCCCGGCAAAGTGGGCGCCATAATCCTTGAAGTAGACGTAGACGACGTACTCATACGGGTTGCCCGATCCGTTTGAGAGGTTTACCACCGGCGCGGGGTTCTGCTTAACCGCGGCACAGCTCAAGGCCGCCTCCAGGAGGAGCTGCCGGACGGTCCCGGGGTCGTGAGCGGCGTCGACCTTTACCGTCAGCCAGATCGCGTGAGCCTTTGTCGGCTTCGAGTAGTTGTGGATAACGCTCCGTGCGGCGTGGGCGTTGGGAATGATTACCCGGGCCGAGTTGAGGGAGCGCAGGTGAATCGCCTGCCAGGAGATGTCGGTCACTTCCCCAAGGGTTCCGTCGGGCAGCTCGATCCAGTCGCCCACGGTAAAGTGGCGCTCGAGGGTAAGGCTGACGCCTGAAAAGAGGTCCGAGAGAATGTTCTGCAAGGCGAGACCGACCACACCGACAAGGACGCCGGTGGAGACGAGAACCCCGCTTGCCGGACGCTGAAAGACGAGGACCAGCAGGACCCCGAGAGCGGCGACGTAAAGGGCGGTGGCAACGATGTGCTGCAGGATCCGAGGAGCTTCCCTCCCGTACTGCCGGATGAAATAGCGCCGCCAGAGAAAGCGCCGGAGCATCCGATTGGTGATCCAGGCGACCGAAAGCCAGAAGAGCGACCAGATTGCGCGGCTGAGCGTGTCGATCCCCGCAAAGGCGCCGGCGCTGCTTACTACCAGGAAATTAAGGGTGTAGAAGAAGGCGGGCATGATGATCGCGTCGAGGAGGAGCACCAGGGTTGGTACCCAGGCGGACTCCGAGCGATTTCTCAGACTCCGGCTGATTATGAGGTAGAGAATCAGAACGATCACCGGAACAAGCCATGCAGCGGTGGGCAGTTCTCCAAAAGACCGGAGAAGCCGGTCGACAAAGGACATAGTCACCTTCTACACCTTTTACCTTCCCGGGGGAAGGGGGTAGGAAGACCGCGAGGAGGCGGACCCTTGGCGGGCCCGCGGCCTTTCGTGTACTCTCTCATCAGAAGTGTCCGCAAATTCGCTCGATTGCCGCGCCCCGCTCCCTCAGGGGAGTTCCGCGGCGAGTCAACCATAAACAAACACAGGAAGACCGTATGCCTCTGGAACGTGAGATCGCCCGTCGCCGCACCTTTGCGATCATAAGCCACCCCGACGCGGGAAAAACCACCCTTACCGAGAAGCTCCTGCTCTACGGAGGCGGCATCCGTCAGGCCGGGGCGGTCAAGTCGAACAAGATCAAAAAGAGCGCCGCCTCGGACTTTATGGAGATCGAGAAGCAGCGTGGCATCTCTGTTGCCACGGCGGTGATGAGCTTCGAGTACGAAGGCCACCTCATAAACATCCTTGACACCCCGGGGCATAAGGACTTTGCCGAGGACACCTACCGCACCCTCACCGCCGTGGACAGCGTCATCCTCGTCGTCGACTCGGTAAAGGGAGTGGAGGAGCAGACGGAGAAGCTGATGGAGGTGTGCCGAATGCGGGACACCCCGGTCATTATCTTTGTCAACAAGCTCGACCGGGAGGGCCGGTCGCCCTTCGACCTCCTCGATGAGCTCGAGCAGAAACTCGACATCCGGGTGCGCCCCCTCACCTGGCCCATCAATATGGGTCAGCGGTTTAAGGGGGTGTACAACCTCCACGAGAAGAACATCTACCTCTTTCGGCCGGGCAAGACCGTGGTCGAAGAGGAGCGGATCATGGTGAATGATCTCGCAGACGAGCGCCTCGACCGGGAGCTCGGAACTGACGCGGCAAAGCTCCGGGAGGAGGTGGAGCTCATCGACGGGGTCTACGACCAGTTCTCCGTAGATGAGTACCGCTCCGGTCGCCTCGCCCCGGTCTTCTTTGGGAGCGCCCTCAATAACTTCGGCGTCCGGGAGCTTCTCGAAACCTTTCTCGAGGTCTCCCCCCCACCCCAGACGAGAGTGGCGGACCTCAGGGCGGTAGAACCGTCGGAGGAGCGGTTCAGCGGCTTTATCTTCAAGATCCACGCCAACCTCGATCCCAAACATCGGGACAGGATCGCATTCCTGAGAATCTGCTCCGGCAGGTTCGAGCGCTCCAAGGCGTTTCTCCACGTCCGGCAGGGCAAGGAGATCCGCTTCTCTACCCCCTACTCCTTTATGGCGGAGCGAAAGAGCATTATCGATGAGGCGTTCCCGGGGGATGTGGTCGGCCTCTATGACCGGGGAGACCTCAAGATAGGAGACACCCTCACCGAGGGGGAGGAGCTATCCTTTCAAGGTATCCCGGACTTCTCCCCCGGGATATTCAAGGAGCTCATAAACGCAGATCCTCTTCGCTCCAAGCAGTTCAACAAGGGAATCCGTCAGTTGACCGAGGAGGGTCTCGCCCAGCTGTTTACCCAGCAGAAGGGCAACCGTCTCATCGTCGGCACCGTCGGGGAGCTTCAGTTCGACGTGATCCGCTACCGCCTCGAGCACGAGTATGGAGCATCCTGCACCTTGAAGCCCCTCGCCTTCGAGCGGGCGTGCTGGATTACCTCCCATGACAAAAAGAAAGTGGATGAGTTTATCCGGCTCCGGGAGACGCAGATTGCCTACGATAAGGACGAGCGGCCGGTCTACCTCGCGAGGTCCCAGTGGCTGCTCAACGCGATGATCGGCGATCATCCGGAGATCGAGTTCCACTACACCTCGGAGTTCAAACGCAAAAGCCTCGTGGGGTAGCGCCCTCCCGCCTCTGGACCTGCGCTCTCACCTACGCCGCGCCGCCGCACCCGGCCCATCGACTCACCGCGCCCGTAACCCGGGCTTGTGGCGACCGCGGCGGGATGACGCCCCGGTTTCGAGGGTTGTACCTTCGAACCATGGAACAGGGCCAATTCTTCTACCGTGAACTCGCCTCCCTCTACGACCAACTCTTTCCTGTAGACCCGCAGGCGGTCTCGTTTATCAGGGATAGAGTTACTCCGGGTCGACCGGTTCTCGATGTCGCCTGCGGTACCGGCAGCCATCTCATCGCCCTCGAGGGGCACGGCCTCGAGGTCTATGGCATCGACTACTCGCCGGAGATGGTCGAGATCGCGAAAATGCGGCGCCCCGATCGGGTTTCCCGGATGGACATGCGAAACATCGGCGACCACGCCGCCCGTCCCTTCTCCCTGATTTACTCCATCGGTAACTCGCTCTCTCACCTACCCCTCCCCGGGGATGTGGCACGGTTCCTCGCAGCGTGCCGCACCTCCCTTATGCCGGAGGGCGGTATAATCCTCCAGACGATCGATGTAAGCGACCTCGATCACGGCGCCGTCCTGCCGCTGGAGACCCTCGAAGGGCAGGATGCCCGGATGAAACGAAGCTACACCATCGGGAGAGCGTCTCTTGAGGGGGCGAAGGAGATTCACTTCGAGGCCCTTCTCCATCGGCCGGAGGGAGAGCCGGAACGGATCGAACAGCGGTTACTCGGTCTCTCTCCGTCTCTGGTTACCGCAATGCTCGAGGACTCGGGCTTTTCCGGGATTCAAACAACTGCAGGCTTCTCGGATACCCCCTACAGTGAGGGTGGAGGGCGAGTCGTGGTCTTTACGGCCAAGGTTTAGAGGTGATCCTCACCATCCCCAGGGTGGAGGACAGCAGGAAAAAACAAAGGAGAGGCGCAATGCCTCTCCCCTCTATATGAGATCTATCACTATATCCGTTATGCAACGTCTCCTCTCTGCGCCCCCCCTGAGGTGAGGGCGCCGACGCGAAGACTACGCCATCATGTCGACGTTCTGTCCCTGGTAGGCTGCAAGCATGCCGGGCTCCTGATTGGCCGGTTCTACCTGCATATAACGGGTCTGATCGTTCTGAGCAGCCATCTGCATCGCATCAGCTTCAGGAACAGCTCCGGCGGATTCGTTCTCCGCGCTTACGCCGACCTGGGCTTGCATACTGCTGGTCATGTAAGAGCTACCGACTCCATCAATCATCATATGCTATTCCTCCTTCAACCCAAAGTATAGCAAACGCCGGATCCCATCGACAAGAGTGGCAAGAGGCCGGCGACTTAGGATCACCCCCTGTTGCCCCGGTCTCATAGGATCGAGGAACAGGCGCCCTACCCTGCAGTTTCACGGACGGCGGGGTGCTGACCGCACCTCCTGCCGTCATTTGAGGGCTTAGACCAACTAATGGGGCGAAATCGGGTTGCGGCGATCGGGATTGAATCCTGGTGCGAAACGCCCGCTGCCGCTGCCGACGCCGGTAATGCAGGCAAGTGGTGGCATGGGATGAATCATATCCGTGAGTACTTCGGTTCGACCAGAGTAGGTTTCGGGTAAAGCACGAAGGGCCCGGTGAGATGGTGGACACCTTCGCGGTGAGACCCTATTCTGCCGACTGTGAGTGACGATGCGAAACGCGTTCCCAATCCGTACGTGGGCCATGAAGGCTACCACTGTTTTGGCTGTGATCCCCACAATGACGCGGGTCTGCAACTCTCATTTACCAAAGAGGGGGAGACGCTCCACAGTAGTTGGGAGCCGCGCCGGGAGCACGAGGGATATCCCGGGGTGATCCACGGTGGCATCCAAGCGACGCTGGCGGATGAGATTGGTGGGTGGCTGATTCACGTGGTCAAGGGTACCGCAGGCATGACGCGAGATCTGCAGATCTCCTACCACCACCCGGCTCGCGCGGCGGACGGGCCGTTTCAGATTGCGGCGCGGGTAGTGGAGGAGACGCGGAGGGACGTGATTATTGAAGTGACGATTCACGGCGCCGGTGGAAGACACTTCAGCACGGCCCGCTGCACCTACGCCGTCTTTGCGCCGGAGGTGGCACGCCGACGACTCCATTTCCCGGGGGCGGAGGCGTTCCAGCCGGAGGAGTAACAGGAACCCGCCGCGGCTATCGCCGGCGGACGCTGGCGCGCTCCACAAGGGTTGACTCGAATACGAGCTTCATGGGAAGGCGTTTCGCCCGCGGCTGGGCTATCTCATCCAAGAGGAGTTTAGCCGCCCATCTGCCGAGTTCATATTTGGGATGCTCAAACGTGGTCAATGGGGGATGAAGGAGCGCCGTGGGAGCATAGTTGTCGAATCCAATCACCGATACGTCGTCGGGAATCGCGAGGCCCCGCTCCTGAATCGCCTGATATCCCTGCATGGCGATATGATCGTTGAAGTAGAAGATCGCGGTGGGCCGGGGCGTGCGTTCCAGAAGCAGGTTGGTGAGTTCGTAACCCTGGCGAAAGTTCTGTGCCTCCTCTGCATTGTTAAAGGATACTACTCGCTCTTCCCGGTACGGGATGTCCGCCTCGGACAATGCGCGACGGTATCCGGTGAAACGGTCCTCGCCGGCTTGCACCTCCCGCTTGTAGACCAGGGCGATCTCACGGTGGCCGGCGTTGATGAGGTACCGTGTTGCCTCATAGCCGGCGCGGACGTCGTCCACGGTGACGGTGGAGACGCGTACATTGGATATGCCCCAATGAGTCGTGACGATCGGGATCTCCAGGTCGGAGATCAACCGTTGCATGGGATGGGTTTCATCAATCTGAGAGTTGCGGGACGGCTCGAGAATGAGCCCTTTCACCCCTTGCTCAACGAGGCGCTCCACCGATTCAATTTCTCGTTGAGGGTCCAGATTGCAGTTAGTCAACGCCAACGAGTAGCCCTCAGCGGAGATCGTATCTTCTATCGCCCGAATAATCTCAGGATAGATGTAATCCATGAAAAAAAAGTTGATCAGGCCGATGAGCCCGGTCTTCCCCGAATGATCGGGCTCCGCGTGACCGACGAAGAACGTTCCGCTCCCATGTTTTCTGACAATGATTCCGTCGGACTCCAGGATATCTAATGCCTGGCGCACCGTGGAGCGACTCACGCCCAGCTCAAAGGTGAGCGCCTGCTCAGTAGGGAGCTTGCGTCCGGAGGTGTATTCCTCTTTTTTGAAGCGGTCCACCAAGAGATCACGAATTTGCAGATACTTGAGGCCGTTCCCTAGTTTCATGTCCAAAAGCATATCAATTGGTAGCCTTCCGTCAAGCGCTCAATCGTAACTAATTGGTATGGTAATCATCGGCTATCATGCGGATAATTCTTTCATATTTTTGCTTTACGACCAGAATAAGCCGTGATACTCTCAGGATAAAGATACCAATTATCCAATAGGTATGGTATCATTTGCATACCAAAGGAGGTTGTATGGTACGAATCATGAGGCGCTTTTTGGCGGTGGTGCTCATCCTAAGCGGGGGAGTCGCTGGATTTGCCGGGGGCCAGCAAGAGCAGGGTTCCGCGCCGCTCGCGGGATCACCGGAGGAGGTATCCGGAAGTTTGGTGGTGTGGTCGTTTACCGATGAAATCGGCGATATGCTCGAGCGGTTCGAGGACGAGTACCCCAACGTGGATATTGAGTTCACCGTGTTTCCCAACCAGGACGAGGTGTATCTCAACCGCATTAACAACACGATGCGCTCCCGCTCGCAGACCCCCGATGTCTTCACCGGAGAACGCGCGTGGTTCCGCCAGCTCATCGAAGCCGGCTATTGGCAGCCGTTGTCCCAGCCGCCGTTTAACGCCGAGGAGCTCACCGGTGATTTGGTTGACTACGTAGTTGAAATGTCACGAGACGGCGCCGGGGACATTACCGCGCTCTCATGGCAGGCTACGCCGGGAGGATTGTTCTATCGCCGGAGTATCGCCGAGGAGGTGCTCGGCACCGACGATCCCGACGAAGTGTCCGAATGGACCAGTGACCTGGAGAAGTTCTATGAACTGGGGGAGATGATCAAGGAACGGTATGACGGGGAACGGTTTCTGGTCGCCGGGTACACCGATATGTCCGAGTTTGTGTTTAACCAGCGCAGTGAGCCCTATGTCCAGGGTGATCAGCTGGTGATTCCCGCGAGTCTGGTGGAATATATGGAAGTCGCTCGCCGAATGCGAGAGAACCGAATCGAGGCTGGGGCGCAGACATGGGAACCGCCGTGGTTCTCGTCCATGGCCGACGGATCGGTGTTCGCCTATATTTTGCCGACCTGGGGACTGCACTACGTGTTGAAACCCAACGCGGAGCCGGAGGCGCACGAGGGCAATGAGGAGTACTCAGGAGACTGGGGACTTGCCGTTCCGCCCGCTCCCTACAGCTGGGGAGGAACGTGGATCGGAGTGAATCGGTTTTCCGAAAAGCAGGCGCTGGCGTGGGAACTGGTTCAATTCATCGGAAGCGATCCCGACATGCAGCGTGAATGGGCGTTGGAAACGGGAGACTTTGTCTCCAACACCACCGTCCTCGAGGAGATCAAGGACGATTTTTCCGAGCCGTTCCTCAATGGCCAAAACCATTACGACTATTTCTACGACGAGGTTCAGAAGATCGATGTCTCCTATGTGGGACCATGGGATTTCCAGATTCAAAACCAGTGGGGTGACCAGGTGGAACTCTACGCCAACGGGGATAAGACGATGGACGAGGCGATCGAAGATTTTTCGGTGGCGATCCGTGACGTCGTGCCCAATATCAGCGAAGTTGTGGTTGAGCGACCATAACGTTCGCGATTGATCACCGATCGGTGCCGGGACGCCCCGCGTGGACGATGGGCGCGATCCCGGCGCCGGTTTCGATACTTGCTTCCGGGGAGGTGCGACCGTGGGCGATCGCAGGCGGTTCTTCGATACGCGCGATAATCGCGGATATTTGTTTATTCTGCCGTATTTTCTGACGTTTCTGTTGCTGCAATTGTATCCCATGATCTACACGTTCGTGCTCAGCCTCCAGACACCGATCAATATGTTCGAGAGCGAGTTCGTGGGACTTGCCAACTACCGGCGGCTCTTTTCTACCCCGCTGTTCTATCAGGCGATTCGCAATACCTGGTACATCTGGCTGGTGAATTTTATACCGCAGATCGCCCTGGCGTTGTTTCTGGGAGTCGTGCTGAGCGAAGGGCAGATTCGCGGGCGAGAGACGCTCCGGACGCTCTATTTCTTGCCCAACCTGGTGACCGCCGCATCAATTGGTGTGCTGTTCGCGGTATTATTGGATTGGCGGTTCGGAACCCTTAATCACGTCCTCATCGATCTCGGTATTCTGGATGAACCGGTCAATTGGCTGGGCAAGCCGCTGGTCACGCAGGGGACGGTCTCGTTTATTCAGTGGTGGCAGTGGTTTGGATACACCACCATTATCGTGATGGCCGGGCTCACCGGCATCAGCGAGGAACTCTACGAAGCCGCCTATATCGACGGAGCAAGTCGCTTTCAGCTCTTCCGCAAGGTGACGTTGCCCCTCTTGCGTCCTACTATGCTCTACATAACCGTGACATCGCTGATCGGTGGCTTGCAGATCTTCGACATTCCCCGGGTACTCACAAACGGCCGGGGCGCGCCGGATAACGCCCTCACCACGATGGTGCTGTACCTCTACAACCAGGCGTTTGGAAACTTCAACATCGGCTACGGGTCGGCGGTGGCGTACGCATTGTTCGTGATGATCCTCGTGTTCTCGGTGATCGCCTTCAAGGCTATTAACTATGAGCGTAAACCCAGGAGGATGCGACCATGATGATCGAGAAGAGAAATCCCCTAACCCGGGCGGTCCTCATCGGGTTTCTCCTATTTTTGGCGGTACTCTGCGTTGTTCCCTTTTATATGATGATTATCAATGCCACCCGGAGTAACGTCGAGATTTCACAACAGGTTTGGCTGACACCCGGCGACCAACTCCTGCGGAACTATGAGATCATCCAGGATAAGGTAAACATCTGGCAAGGATTCTACGCCAGCGTGATCATCACAGCGCCGTCGGTAATCCTCTCGGCATTCTTTGGAGCGATGACGGCGTACGGCTTCGCCAAGTTCAACTTTCGCTTTAAAGAACTCCTATTCTGGATTGTGCTGGCGACCCTCATGATTCCACAACAACTGGGGTTGATTGGCTACCACGACCTTATGGTGAGAATCGGCATGATCGATACCTACCCACCACTCATTCTACCCATGATTGCCAATGCGGGCATGGTGTTCTTTGTTCGCTCCTATATCGAGGCGAGTATTCCAGACTCCCTCATCGAGGCGGCGATCGTAGACGGCTCGGGCGAGTTCTATACGTTCTCCCGACTCATCCTCCCGTTGGCGATGCCCGCGGTGGCGACGATGTCGATCTTCACCTTCGTCTTCAAATGGAACGATCTCATTACACCGCTGGTATTGCTCAGTTCCGAACGTCGATTTCCCATGCCCGTGGTGATTTCCAACATTCGCGGGTTGTATGAGACCAACTTTGGCGCGATCTACTTGGGAATCACCATCTCTGTAATTCCCATTCTCATCGTGGTGGTCGTCTTCTCAAAAGCGCTCATTCGCGGACTAACCATTGGAGCAATCAAAGGCTGAAGCGGCCCGGAAACCACAGAAAGGAAGATACACCGTGAGCAATGATCAACACATCTGGAAGGACCCCACCCGCACCCCGGAAGAACGTGCCGACGACCTGATCTCCCGTCTCTCGCTCGAGGAAAAGGCGGGGCAACTCCTTCACGAAAGCCCCGGCATCGAGCGGCTGGGCATTCCGCAGTACAACTGGTGGAACGAGTGCCTGCACGGCGTTGCCCGCGCCGGGAGAGCTACCGTCTTTCCTCAGGCGATCGGTCTGGCTGCCACCTTTGATACCGAACTCCTGCGGGAAGTGGCGGGAATTATCTCCGACGAGGGGCGCGCCAAGTACTACGCCGCCCAGGCCGCCGGCCGTCGGGGGCAATACCAGGGGCTGACCTTCTGGACACCAAACATCAATATCTTTCGGGACCCCCGGTGGGGCCGCGGTCAGGAGACCTATGGCGAGGATCCGTTCCTCACCGGCCGCATGGGTGTCGCCTTTGTTCAGGGAATCCAGCAGATGCGGCACGGGATTCTCAAGGCCGCCGCCTGTGCCAAGCATTTCGCGGTCCACAGCGGACCGGAGGCCCTGCGGCATGAGTTTGATGCTCGAGTGACGGCGCGGGACCTGCGAGAAACGTACCTGCCCGCCTTTGAGGCGTTGGTGCGGGAAGCTCGGGTGGAGGCGGTGATGGGCGCCTATAACCGCACCAACGGGGAACCGTGCTGCGCGAGTCCAACGTTGTTACAAACGATTCTCCGGGAGGAGTGGGGCTTCACCGGCCATGTTGTATCCGATTGCTGGGCGATTAGGGATATCCACGAGCACCACGGGACGACCAGCTCCCCGCAGGAATCGGTTGCGCTGGCGATTAACACGGGGTGCGATCTCAACTGCGGTTCCACCTATCGGTACGCGCTGGAGGCAGTGCAAAACGGACTGCTCCAGGAGGCGGCGATCGATCGGGCGCTTCGCAGGCTACTGATTACCCGCTTTAAGTTGGGCATACTGGACCAACGCGGGGATTCATCTGCGGGTGGTACCGCGGTAATCGCCGGGGATGACGGCGACCCCTGGGCGGAACTTGCGGAAATCGCGGTGGACTCTCCCCGGCACCGCGTCGTGGCGCGCCGAGCCGCCGTGGCCTCCATGGTTCTGCTCAAGAACAACGGCGTGCTGCCGCTCCGGGAGGATCTTTCTCGCATCTACGTGACCGGCCCCAATGCCTTCAATCCCGAGGCGCTGTTGGGGAACTATTACGGCCTCACCGCCGCGGTGGTGACGCCGGTGGAAGGGATCGTCAATCGTGTGCCACCGGGAGTCGCTGTTGACTACCGCCGCGGGGCGCTGTTGGATCGGGAGAAGCCGAATCCGGTGGACTGGGCGGTCTTTGAAGCCGCCGCCGGCGACGTGGCGATCGTGTTCCTGGGGCTCGACGGAACCCTAGAAGGAGAAGAGGGAGACGCGATCGCCTCCACCGAAAAGGGTGATCGCTCAGACCTAAGGTTGCCGGAGGGCCAGGCGGCGTTCCTGCGACGCATCAAGGAGCGGGGGACTCCGGTGGTTGCCGTTGTCACCGGTGGAAGCGCCCTGGCCCTCGGGGAGATTCATGAGCTCGCCGACGCGGTGCTCATGGCGTGGTACCCCGGGGCGGAGGGGGGAAACGCGATTGCGGATATCCTCTTTGGCGACACTGCGCCCCAGGGAAGCCTGCCGGTTACGTTTTACAAAGGGGTGTCCGACCTCCCTCCGTACGAGGATTATGGTATGGAGGGTCGCACGTACCGCTACTTTGATGGTGAGCCGTTGTATCCCTTCGGCTTCGGCCTGACCTACACCTCCTTCGCGTTTTCTCATCTCCGTGTGGGTCGCGGTACCGACGGAACGATCTCGGCAACGGTGCGGATTGCCAACAGTGGAGAGCGTTTCGGCATCGCCACCGTCCAGCTGTATCTCATCCCACCTCCTCAGGAATTTCCGACGCCCCGCGCGACACTGAGGGGATTCCGGAAGGTGGCGCTTGCCCCCGGGGAGGAGCAAGAGGTCACCATTGAGTTGCCGCCGGAGGCGTGGGTGCTGTATGACGATGAGGGAGTTCCTCGGTACCCCGGCGGAGAGTGGACGATCTCCGTCGGCAACTGTTCACCGGGCCCCCGCGGCATCGAGCTGGGCGCGGCGCAGCCATGCGAACAGATCTTCCTGGTAGAGGGGAGGTAAGGTATGGAAATTGTCAATCCGGTACTGCGGGGCTTCCATCCGGATCCCTCCATCTGTCGGGTGGGTGATGAGTTCTTCATAGCCACCAGCACCTTTGAATGGTTTCCCGGGGTCATGATCTACAGTAGTTGGGATCTATCGGAGTGGACCCTACGGTCGGCTCCGTTGGACACGGTGGCGTTACTCGATATGGCCGGTAACCCGCCGTCCGGCGGTGTGTGGGCGCCCTGTCTGTCGCACGACGGGGAACGGTTTTATCTGGTCTACACAAACGTTCGTAACTGGGTAGGCTCGGTGGACGGGACGAACGCGGGTTTCAAGGACGCGCACAATTACGTGGTCACCGCCCCCACCGTAGAAGGACCGTGGAGTGAACCTACGTACCTCAATAGTAGCGGGTTTGATCCCTCCCTGTTCCATGACGATGACGGGCGATCATGGCTGGTCAACATGCGCTGGGATTACCGCGCGGGACGGAACAATTTCTCCGGAATCGTGCTCCAGGAATACGACCGCCAAAACCGGCAGCTGACCGGCCCAATTGAGAGGATTTTCGCCGGTACGTCGGTGGGCTTTACGGAGGCCCCTCATCTGTACACGCGCAACGGTTGGTACTACCTGGTTACAGCGGAAGGAGGCACCGAATACGGACACGCCGTTACCGTAGCTCGGAGCCGATCCCTCTCAGGACCCTACGAACTGCACCCGCGCACCCCCGTTCTCAGTTCGGTGGTGGATCGAGAGGGGTACGACCGCGCGTTGGCTCGCGGGGAGAGTCCTGGACCGCACCTCCATTCCGGCCTGCAGAAAGCCGGGCACGCCTCGCTGGCCCCGATTACCGATGATGAATGGGTGATGGCCCATCTGTGCGGACGTCCCCTACCGGGTACGTGGTATTGCCCACTGGGACGAGAAACCGCACTACAACGGGTGCAATGGCGGGATGATTGGCCGTGGACGGCGGCGGCCACGCCGGCGGAGACCGTTTCTTTCTCGGGGCTCCCGCGAACGGGTGCTCGCCGATCGGATTCGTCCGGCGCGGGAGCGCACGGTGACGACGTGTGGACCGAACACTTCGATGGGTCGAGCTGGTCCAGGGAGCTCCAATCGATCCGAGAACCCCTGGCTGATCGGGCGCGACTGGACGTGCGTCCGGGATATCTCACACTCTTCGGAGGAGAGTCTCCCACCAGTCGATTCCGACAAAGCGTACTTGCGCGGCGCGTGCAGGCGTTTCGGTGGGCCGCGCAGACGCGCGTAGTGTTTGAGCCGGAAGACTTTCAGCAGCTGGCGGGGATGGTTGTCCGCTATGACGAGGCTACCCAGCTCCTGGTGCGGATTTCGCGCTCGGATACCGGGGAACGGACGTTGGGAGTCCTCGAATACGATCGGGGAGTGCTCAGGATGCCCCTGGGAGACAACGAGATCGCCCTGGGCCCGGGCCCGGTGGAACTGGGAGTTGACGCGGATGAGCACGGGATTCAGTTCCGGTGGCGGACCGGTGAGCCCGATACGTCCACCGGCGGCGATGACGGCATGGGGCGGTCAGGTGACGAGTGGCGGAAGGTCGGTCCCACCTTTGACCCGGGGAAACTCTCGGACGATTATGCGGTTCCTCTGGGGTTTACCGGTACCTTTGTAGGGGTGGGTGTCTATGATACCTCCGGCCGCCGCCTTCCGGCTCATTTTGACTACCTTAGCTATTGGGAACCGTGATCGGGCAAGGGCGTATGGTCGCGGTCGAGACACGCGCAGCGGCTCCGGTGTAGGGTGGTCGCTGTGATTCCCATTTTTCGACATCTATCTCGGTATTTGGCGCCCCATGCGCGCATGCTGGTGGTGGCGATCGGCGCTATGATTTTGGTGGATGTGATCGCCTACGGCGTACCAATTGCGATCGGCTATGTCACGGATAACGTGTATCCCACGATCGCCTCCGATCCGAGCAGGCTACCTCTCCTGTGGTACATCGGGGCGGCGCTCTTGGCGGCGGCGCTCCTCCGGGGCGTGGTAGTCCACGTCATGATCCGTTCTTTCTGGTCACTCGCCGAATCGGTAGTCCGCGACCTTCGGAATGCGTTGTATTTCAAGCTGCAGCACCTGGATATGGCGTTTTACGATCGAGCGCGAACCGGTGATCTCATGTCCCGCGCGACGTACGACATTCAGCTCATTCGCAACTTTTTGGCGTTCGGTATCGAGCATCGGGTGCGAATAATCCTCATATCCGTGACGGTGTTCGGGCTGATGGTATGGCAGGACTGGCGGTTGGCGCTGGCGGTCTATACCGTGATTCCGGTCTTTGTCGGGGCGATACTCTACTATAGTACCCGCATGCGCGAGGCGGTGGCGCACCAACAGCGGCAGATGGGGCAACTCAACAGCCGCGTGCAGGAGAGTGTCACGGGGATTCGGGTGATTAAGGCGTTCGCGGTAGAATACCAAGAAATGGAGCGCTTTGATCAGGAGAACTCCGCAATGTTGAACCGGGACCTTGATGCCGCGCTGCCGCAGGCGTATCTGAATCCGATACTCCTGGTTACCGAGGGGGTTGGATCGGTGGTGCTCTTGGCGGTAGGGGGGATGCGCGTCATGAACGGAGAGACCCCCCTGGGAACGCTGGTGGCTTTCGTGGCGTATCTGGGAATCATGGGCTTTCCGTTGCGCATTCTTGCGTTCAATACCGCCATGGTGAATCTGGCCCGGGGCGCAGCGGACCGGGTCACTGAGATTCTCAGCCTGCCGGATCAGTTGCGCCACGACAGCGGTTCGCGCCGTAGCGCAATCGCCGGCCGGCTCACCTTTGACCACGTCTCCTTCCGATACGAGCGCGGTCCGTGCGTCCTGGACGATGTCAGCTTCTCCCTGGCCCCGGGAAGCCATGTGGGGGTCTTTGGTCTTACCGGTTCCGGCAAGAGCAGCCTCATTTCGTTGATCCCCCGGTTTTACTTGCCCACGGAGGGCCAGATCCGAATCGATGGGATTCCGATAGAAGCGTGGGAGCTGGAGACGCTGCGGAGTCAGGTGGGGACGGTGCTCCAGGAGACGTTCTTGTTTTCGGCGACGATCCGGGAGAACATCGGCTTTGGACGGCCGGATGCCGACATGGATACGATCGCCGCCGCCGCCGTCGCCGCCGAGATTCACGACTTCATCGAATCCCTGCCGGACGGCTATGAGACGCTGGTGGGTGAACATGGGGTGGGACTGTCCGGTGGACAACGTCAGCGGATCGCAATCGCCCGCACCATTGTGCAGGACCCACGGATACTGATTCTCGACGACTGCACGTCCAGTCTTGATGCGGTGACTGAGCGGCACATTCAGGACCAACTGCGGAGACTTATGCACGACCGCACCACGATTATCGTAGGCCAGCGACTGTCGACGCTATCGTTGGCGGACCGCATCATCGTACTCAACGACGGAACCGTGCAGGATGTGGAGTCCCACGACGTGCTCCTCGAGCGTAACGATCTCTATCGTCGCACGTGGCATCAGCAGCGAGCGGCGGCCGAGGTCGAGACGGGAGAGGAGCCCTCCCGATGATTACTCGTTCCAGCACGCGGGATCTTCCGCTTCAGGAAGAACGGAGCGAAGCGAAGTTTGACTGGTCGGTGTTTTACCGCCTAACGGCGTATCTCAAACCGTATGGATTGCGTCTCACGGTGATGTATACGATGGCGGTGATTAATGTGGGATCTACGGTGGCAGTTCCGATTCTCCTACAACGGGGTATCGACAATCATGTTGCAGTGCGTCAGCCGGAGGGGCTCCCGCAGCTCCTGTTGGTTATGGGTGTCGTGCTGGCGGTGTTGTTTGTCTCCGCTCGGATCCAGGGAACACTCATGATGCGCATCGGCTACCGTTTGCTCTACGACCTGCGGCGGGACCTCTTTGGGCACCTGCAACGGTTGTCGTTTCGCTTCTTTGATACCCATCGGACCGGCCAAATCATGAGTCGCCTTACCAATGATGTGCAGGTGCTCGAGGAGCTGCTCCGGGCGGGACTCGATACCATCGTAGTGGACGTACTCATGCTGGTTGGTATTGCCGGGGCGATGATCGTCCTAGATCCGCGGTTGAGCTTGATCCTGGTGGTGACGATACCGCTGTTCGTGTTGATCGTCTTTGGCCTCCAGAGCCGTCTGCGGCGGGCGGGACGGCGTATACAGCGGGCGCTCTCCTCGGTGAACGCGTTTCTCAACGAGTCGATCTCCGGAATTAAGGTAATCCGGGCGTTTGCCCGGGAGGATCTGAACACCGCCAACTTTCGTGCGATTAACGACGAGTACTATGAGGAGACGCGCCGATTCTACCCGTTGAACGCCTGGTTCTGGCAGAGCGTTGCCACGCTGGCCCTCACCGGAACGACCCTTGTACTGGTGGGCGGCGGAATCCTCCTGGCCTACGGTAGCGTTACCATCGGTGTGATCGCGGCGTTTCTCTCCTACGTGAACCGTTTCTTTCAGCCCCTGCAGAAGATCAGCAATATGCTCAACCAGGTGAGTCGTGCTATGGCCTCAGCGGAACGTATCTTTGCGATGATGGATGAGCCGGTGGAGGCGGGGGCTCCGGCGGAGTGGATCGCGCGCCCGCAGGAGATGCGGGAGCCATCGGCTCCGGCGGACGTCCGCTTTGAGGAGGTGTCGTTCTCGTACAATCCGGAGGAGCCGGTGCTTCATGGCGTGAGTTTTGCTGCGGTTCCAGGCGGTATGAACGCGGTGGTAGGAGAAACCGGTTCGGGAAAGACCACGATTATACATCTATTGTGCCGATTTTATGAGCCCGCCGCAGGCACGATTACCGTGGACGGTACCCCGCTCTCCGAGTGGGAGCTTGGGCGGTACCGGAGCAGCATCGCCCTGGTAGCTCAAGACGCCGGAGTGTTCTCAGGAACGGTGAGTGAGAACATCAAGCTCGGTACGCCCGGCGCCACGGAGGACGACGTCCGTACGGTGGCACAGGAGATGGGCATCGACGGTCTGATCCGGGCGTTGCCCGATGGCTACGATACGCAAGTTGGAGAGCGCGGGCGCTTGCTCTCCCTGGGACAGCGCCAACTGGTCGCGTTTGCCCGGGCGTTGTTGCGCGATCCCCACATTTTGATTTTGGATGAGGCGAGCTCCTACATCGATTCCAGTACGGAGGCGATCGTCCAGGAGGCGATGGTGCGACTGAGCCGAAATCGCACCTCCTTTGTGATCGCCCACCGCCTTTCAACGATTCGCAATGCGCAACAGATCCTGGTGATTGACGGCGGTCGGCTGGTTGAGCGAGGTACTCATCAGCAATTGCTTGCTGCCGGCGGCCATTACTCGAGGTTGGTACACTCGGCGGGGTAAATTTTCGCATCAGATGCACACGATCGAGCTAAGGCAAGGTATGCGGTATCGCGATCGGACCCACCGCAACACGGCTTTCGCTCCTCATCTGGAGGGCAGAGTATTTCGCCGGCGTCTAGCGTTCCTCTCTGAAACTGGACCACCTGTCGTGAATCTATGGGAGGTTGGAAGATGGAACCAAACATACAGTGAAACATACAGTGATGGACAGCCGGTAGGAAGACCGAGCGAGTCGTCTCGATCCGCCGTGGTCACAAGCGGTTGATCATTTTCGACGGTTCGGGTGCCTGCCCCGCGCACTCGCACGGTCGGATGGACCAGGTCGCAGGCGCGAAGCGTCTTCGCCATCGCCTCCGGTACGTGGCGGCTCCTGCCCCGATCACGCCTGCTATCGGTAGCGGACTCAGTTCGCCGGCGCCTTCTTCTTGAACTCGATGTAGAACACGATCTTCGTGAAGATATCAAGCAGCAGGAAGATGGACGCTGCGACGAGATTCTCGATCACCCCGAAGCCTTCCGGTGAGAAGAGAAACACGACAGCGAAACCGGTCCACCCGAAGTACAGGTACTTGGAGACTGCGCCTCGGTGTTCTGAAGGGGATGACAGGAACCCGATAAGCAGCAGAAGGAAGGCGAAGCTCGAAATAACGTAGAACACAAGCATGAAGGTGCCGGTGTAGTAGCTCGAGAGCGCACCGGTGAGCATGACGATAGCGGTCAGATAGAGAAGAAAGATCGACTTCTTCTTTTCGATGTTGAGAATACGCGATATTTCGACCGTCAGAAGGGTGCAACTGATCGCGTAGAAGACCCATCTGGTCCAGAAAATGGGGACGGTGGCGGTAGACACCGAGGCGAAGGTTCCTTCATACATGACCACGTACGACGCGATCGTGATGAAGCTGACAAGGAACGCGGTATTAAACGGTTTACGTTGCGTGATGAGGAAGTACAGTGACGAAACCACAAACACCACAATGCCGATAAGAAATAGTGCGTCCATGGTGCAATGCTATTACCATCCCCCCTTTTGCGCAACAAATTGTTACATCCCACCTGTTGGAAAGAGTCGCTGAAACGGCGAGTTGGTGGCGGGGGCCGAACGTGGTGGAAGCGGGTTCGCCGAATCCGTGGCTACTGACGGCTTCCCTGGTCCGACGCTATCCGTAATCCCCTCGGCGATGCGGGGAACCCGGCCTCGCGGGCGTGAATCAGAGGATCTCTACGGCCGCGGGCACTCCCCGCCTAACGTGTCCGCTTGTTTCAAGAAGGTGGGCAGCTGCGCTGGTTGATGCGGTAATTGTGCATTGATTTTCTGACTATGTCGGTTTACCATTAACCTATTTCGGGCGGTCGCCCGACCGATTATGATCGTTCGGAGGTTCCTACATGGCGCAGACTCTTCCTGTCTTCATCTTGGATGCGTTTCGGCAGTCGCCACGGGCTGATTTTCTCAATTACCCGGAACCCGACGGCGGTTGGCGCCACGTGTCAACGGCTGAAGCATTGGAATCGATTCGGAATTTGGCGTTGGGGCTCGCGGATCTCGGGGTGGCCCGGGGCGAACGGGTGGGATTGATCTCCCCACCGAGCCCGGAATGGGTCATCGCCGACCTGGCGATTCAGAGTATCGGCGCGGTTACCGTGCCTATATTCAAGAAGATCTCTCCCGAGAGTTTTCGGCATGAGGTGAGTGACTCCGGGATGCGGTACCTGTTCGTGGGGTACCCCGAAGAGATTCCCATGGCGGTTGAACAGGCTCATGGCCGGGCGGAGATCATTACCTTTGGATGCTGTACGGATAATGAGAAATTCCATGAGCTTCTGCGTCGTGGAGCGGAGATTGCCGAAGCGGACCCGGACCGCTACGAGGCGCTTGTACAACAGGGCAGCGCCGACGACCTGTGCACGATCATCTACACCTCCGGTTCTACCGGGCTTCCCAAAGGGGTGGAGCTGACACAGTCTAATCTCCTGAGCCAGATTGCAGGGGCGGGCGACCGCTTTACACTGCATCGCGACCGGGACGTGGCGATTTCGCTTCTGCCCCTGGCGCACATCTTTGAACGAATGGTGGTGTACTTCTACCTCACCAGCGGGGTGCCGCTGTATTTCATAGATGATCCGAAGCAGCTGACCACCTATGCTGCGACGGTACGCCCCACCGTTATGACGGTGGTTCCGCGACTCCTGGAAAAGGTGAACATCAAGATGAACGACAAGGCGCAGGCCACCCCCGGTATAGCCGGGCGGATCGCGCGGGCCGCGATTGCCCGGGCGGAGAGTCGTTCGGTTGACGCGCGACCCACGCTTATGGATCGCATATTTGATCACCTGGTCTACCGAAAGTTCCGCGCCGCCCTCGGCGGACAGCTGCATACCATGATCAGCGGGTCCGCCAAGCTCGCGCCGGAACTGGCGCGCTTCTTTATCAACGTGGGACTACAGGTGTACGAAGGCTACGGCATGACCGAGTCGTCACCGGTGATCGCAGTCAACTATCCCGGGCACCGAAAAGTGGGAACCGTCGGCCCCCTGTTTCCCGATGTTCAGGTGAAGATTGCCGAGGACGGAGAGATCCTCGCCCGTGGGCCTAACGTGATGCGGGGTTACCATAACCACCCCGACGCCACCGCGGAAACGCTGCGGGACGGGTGGCTTCATACCGGAGACCTCGGTTCTATTGACGAGGACGGCTACCTCACCGTTTCGGGACGGAAAAAGGAACTGTTCAAGAAATCCTCGGGTGAGTACGTTCCGCCGGTGCCGATCGAGCAGGCAATCGCGGAGCACCCGATCGTGGACACGGCGGTGATCTTCGCGGACAACCGGGTGTACGTGACGGCACTGATTTTTCCCGATATGGAAAAGGTGAAGCACGTTCGCGAGGAGCGGGGCTTTGTCGCCATGACCGACGCGGAATACCTCGCATCCCGACACTTGCGGGACGAGCTTCAGCAGCATATCGATGCGATGAACACCCACCTCCACCATTGTGAACAGGTGGTGAGATTTGAAATCGTTGATCACGGCGCATCCATTGAGACGGGGGAGCTGACACCGACAATGAAGGTTCGTCGTGAGCAGATTGAACAGATGTATCGCGACCGGATTGAACAGATGTACCAACAAATTGGAGGCACCAGGTGAAAAACCGAATCGCAATAGTCGAGGGGATTCGTACTCCCATGGCAAAAGCAGGAACCGTTTTGAAAGATACCCCCGCAGATGACCTCGGCGCGGCGGTGGTGCGGGAGGTAATCAATCGCGCCCCGGTGACGCCGGAGGAGGTAGACGAGGTGATTATCGGCAATGTGGCGCAGCCGGCGCACGCGGCGAATATCGCACGGGTAATCGCCCTCAAGGCGGGGATGCCGAACAATGTGCCTGGGTATACGGTTCACCGGAACTGCGCCAGCGGTATGGAATCGATCAGTAATGCCGCCGTCAAGATCAACGCCGGCCACGGATCGGTCTATATCACCGGGGGGGTGGAGAGCATGAGTAATATTCCGCTGCTCTTCAATAAGGAATACACCGAGTTTATGAACCGCCTCATGCGGAGTAAGACGGGACGAGACCGGATCAAAACGCTCCTCTCCTTCCGCCTGCGCATGCTCAAGCCGGAGGTCGGCCTGATTCAGGGGCTCACTGATCCGGTGAGCGGTCTGATTATGGGGCTTACCGCGGAGAATCTGGCGCGGGAGTTTCATATCACCCGGGAAGAACAGGATGAGTTTGCGCTGCGAAGCCACCAACTGGCGATAGCGGCGCAACAGGAAAACCTCTTCCATGAGGAACTCCTCCCGATCCCCCACTATCCCGACTTCGAGTCTCTGGTTGAAGAAGACGTAGGCCCCCGCAACGGGCAATCCATGGAGAGCCTCGCCAAACTGAAACCGTACTTCGACCGACGAAGCGGCACCGTGACGGTGGGAAACTCCTCGCAGGTGACCGACGGCGCCGCAGCGCTCCTCGTCATGAGCGAGGCCGAAGCCAAACGACGGCATGTGACGCCTTTGGGGTATCTCCGAGATTTTGCCTACGCCTCCCTGGAGCCGGAACGGATGGGCCTCGGACCGGTGTACGCCACCGCCCGCCTCATGGAACAGACCAAATTCCAAATGTCGGATATTGAGTACCTCGAGATCAACGAAGCGTTTGCGGCGCAGGTAATCGCCTGTGAGCGCGCGAGCGACTCCGACGAGTTTGCCCGTACCTATCTGGGACGGGACAAGAAAATCGGCCTCTTCGACCGTTCTATCATGAACCTTCAAGGAGGCGCCATCGCTCTCGGTCACCCGGTAGGAATGACCGGTACCCGGATCGTGCTTCATACGCTCCGGGAGCTGCGCCGTCAGAACAAGTCAACCGGGTTGGCCACCCTCTGCGTTGGGGGTGGCCAGGGAGCGGCGATGCTGCTTGAGGCGGCGTGAGCACCATAAAGCGTGAGCACCATAAAGGAGGACACCACTGTGAGCCGGACCGAAACACCAACAGACACTACCCTACCCACTACCCATTTTACCCTGGAGGTCGAGTCCGACACGGGCATCGCAACGCTGACCTTTGATTCGCCGGATAGCTCGGTGAACACCTTTACCAGGGAGGCGATTACCGAGTTGGACGCCCAACTCAGCGAGATCGAGCGGCGATCCGCCGGCGGGGAGATTTCGGGCGTCATCTTCGCCGGCGCCAAGAAGCACAACTTCATCGCCGGGGCGGACATCCACCTCATCGAGGCGATTACCGACAGCAGCGAGGGGGAGAGCGCCGCCGCGGCGGGCCAGGCGATCTTCGCCCGGATTCAGGACCTGCCGGTCCCTACGCTGGCGGCGATCAACGGCAGCTGCCTCGGAGGCGGACTGGAACTCGCCTTGGCGTGCGACTATCGCACCGCCGCGGATAGCCCCAAGACGGTGATCGGGCTGCCGGAAACGCAACTCGGCGTTATTCCCGGGTGGGGAGGAACATTCCGGCTGCCCCGGACGGTCGGCTGGGCGCAGGGGACGAAGATGATCCTCGCCGGGTCCACGATCGATTCCGGCCGGGCGCTCAAATACGGCCTGGTGGATATGGTCTATCCCCCGGCGTTTTTCCATGAGTGGACGCGCGCCCTGTTCCGTCGTATCGTCACAAGCGGCGGCGATCAGGACCTCGCCGGCAACCGGAAGAAGGCGCGCAGGCGACGGTCATGGTGGTTGGAGCGTACCCCAATCGGGCGGCGCATCATCTTCGGTACCGCGCGGAAGGACGTCCTGAAAAAGACCGGCGGCCACTACCCCGCTCCCCTCGAAGCGATCAACGTGCTTCGCCGCACCACCGGTGGAGCGCTCACCAATCGCGCCGCCCGGAGACGGGCGCATCGAAAGGAGGCGGCCGCCTTTGGACGGCTTGCCACAACGGATATCAGTACCAACCTTATCCGGTTGTTTTTTGCCCGGGAACGCGCCAAGCGCCAGGAGGTCCTCGCCCACGCCCGGGCGGACCGACCCGTCACCCGGGCAGCGGTGCTTGGGGCCGGCGTCATGGGCGGTCGTATCGCGTGGTTGTTCAGCAATCGGGACATTCCGGTGGTGATGAAGGATATCGCCTGGAACGCGGTGCACACCGGCTACCGCAGTGCCAAGGACGTCTACGACCAGCTCAAACAGCGTCACAAGCTCGACGACCGACAGATCAACCTCAAGCTCAATAAGATCCACGGTGCCGTGGAGTATCGGTCGATCGGCCATCCGGATATCGTGGTGGAGGCGGTAGTGGAGCGGATGGAGGTCAAGAAGTCCGTTCTGGCGGAGCTCGAAGAGCACATTTCGGATGACACGATCGTGGTTACCAACACCTCGGCGCTTTCTATCGATGAGATGGCCTCCGCCATGAGGCGGCCCGAACGGTTTGCGGGCATGCACTTCTTCAATCCCGTCAACCGTATGCCCCTGGTGGAGGTGATTCGGGGAAAGGCCACGGACGAGGCGGTAATCGGCGACGTCACCGCCCTGGCGCTGCGCCTGGGAAAGACTCCGGTGGTCGTGACGGATACCCCCGGCTTCCTCGTCAATCGGTTGTTGCTCCCCTATCTCAATGAGGCTGCGGTGATGCTCTCGGAGGGGATCGACTATCCCGCGGCGGATAGACTCTTTACCGAGTTTGGTATGCCCATGGGGCCCTACACCCTCCTGGACGAAGTGGGCATCGACGTAGGATTTCACGTGGCGGAGACGTTGCATCACGCCTTCGGTGAGCGGATGGCGACGGCCCCGGCGCTCGACTCGATCGCCGAGGATCCACAGCTTCTCGGGAAGAAATCGGGAGCCGGTTTCTACACCTATGCCCATGGCAAGCAGCAGGCACCCAATCCAAGGATGAAGGAAGCGCTACGCCGCGCCCTCGTCGGTCGCGCCGGCTCGGACATGCAGCCGTCCGACACCTCGCGTCCCGCCGGCGAGGGTCGAAGGGGAGGAAGCGCTTTATCCCCTCAGGACATCTTCGACAGAGCGATGCTCAATATGGTCAACGAGGCGGCGTATGCCCTCGAAGAAACAGTGGTCGGGTCGCCGGAAGAGCTCGACCTGGCGATGATCATGGGCACCGGCTTTCCTCCCTTTCGCGGTGGACTGCTACGCTGGGCCGACACCCTCGGCCCCCGGGCGATCCGTGATCGCCTGCGGGAGCTTACCGATCAGTACGGGCCCCGGTTTGCCCCGGCTCCGCTTCTCACGCGACTGGCGGAAGAGGGGCGGAGCTTTTACTCGATCGGTTCATAACTTTCATGACCGCCCGGTGAGCGCGTTCGCGCTCACCGCCACCGGGCTTTCCGGTGCGCTCCTGGAGCTCCTGAGCCTCGGCGATCAGGTATTCCAGCAGGGCTCGGTTCTCCTCACCGATATCTCCGTCGCCGTAGCGCGTTCGTAAGACCGATACCGAGCTTACGAGCCAGAAGAGGCTCGTACTGAGCAGCGTCATCCGTCGCAAAAAGAACTGTTCCTGCACCACCTTGGCACCGAAATGGGTGAGTCCGTAGCGCAACATCGATCGAAAGAGGCGCTCGCTGCGGCGGGCGGTACGCAGGGCACGCTGCATCGTCTGGTCGGAACCTGCCGCCGACTTCGGGAGGAGCGGTCGGCGCAATCGGACAAGGGTAGCAAGCTTTTGCAGGGCGGACGCCCCTTTGAGCTCTTTGCCGATCTTTCGAAAGAGCGTCAAGGGCGGGTAGATCGCGTGAATCTCCGAGGTACCCTCGAAGATCGTCGTCACTCGAGCGTCCCGCAGACGTTTCTCGTAGGGCATTGTCTGGATAAACCCCGCGCCACCGGCAGTCTGGAGCGCGTCGTAGAGCGTGTTCCACCCCTCGTCGGTTCCATACCGCTTGGTGTGGGAGCTCTCGATCGCAACATTCATGAGTGGCGCCTGCTCGAGCATCCGCGCCGTAAGGAGCGTCATGTTCTCCGCGGCAAAGGCGTGCGCTTTTGCTTTGACGATCTTCTCCTGGATCAACTCAAACTGCCGAATCGGCATCCCGAACTGCGTACGAGTGCCGGCTCGTTTGTCCATATCCGCCGCGGACTGCTGCATCATGCCCGCTCCGGCGGCGCCGAGTCCCAGGCGACCGTAGTTCAAAATGGTCATCGCAATCTTGAATCCGTCTCCCGGTTCGCCGATAAGATTCTCCCGCGGCACCCGGACGTCCTTGAAGCGAATCGGCGTGGTTGAGCTGACCTTCAACCCCATCTTCGGCATATCCTTACCCACACTCACTCCGTCCCATGCGGCTTCTACGATAAACGCCCCCATGTATCCGGGACGGTTCTCCGGGTCCAGCTGAGCAAAGACGGTCATCGCCCCGGCGTAGTTGCCGTTGGTGATATAGGTTTTGCTTCCGTTGAGGATGTAGTAGGTTCCATCCTCAGAAAGAGTCGCAGAGGTCTCGATATGTTGCGCGTCGGAACCGGTCTTCGGTTCCGTCAGGGCGTAGGCGAATATCATTTCGCCCGTGGCTGCGGGAGTGAGATAGGTCTGCTTCTGCGTCTCATTTCCGAACAAAACGATTCCCTTGAGTCCGATCGAGAGGTGCGCCAGCGGGATCAGTACCAGGGCCATATCGGAGGCCGCCATCGCCTCCACCACGTACAAGTACTCACTCGTGGTGAATCCCAGTCCCCCGTACTCAGAAGGAATCGTCAATCCGAAGATTCCCAGTTCCCTGAATTCGCTCATAAGCGAGTCGGGAATCCGGGAGTGCTGTTCCAATTCCAGCGAATCGTATTTGGAGACGACCCGGTTGTACTGCTCTATAAATCGATCAACCTTCTCCCGGTCCACCTTGGAGCCCGATGCCCGTAACAGGTCTTCGCGGTAGCTACCCGCATACAACGCCTCAAGAAATCCCATGCCTGACTCATCCATGCGCTTCCCCTTCATTGCGTTCCAAAAATCTGATAGAAACTACCGTGTTTAGCGTAATGTCACTCGATGGTTCGGTCAACGAAATTCCGGTCAGTTGACCGACCGAAAACTACAGGTATACCTTGGAGACCCGATGGAATCACAACCTCTCCTGCTCATCCATGGATACGGCGTGCGAAGCTATTTCTGGAACGCCCTGCTTCCGCACCTCACACCGCACTTCCACCCTATCGAAACCCCGGATCTCGAGCTTCCCGATGTGGACTCCGGCGTTGCTTCCGTTGGACAGGCGTGCCGGGCGCTCCGCCAACGCTCCTGCCAACCAGTAGTCCTTGTGGGGCACAGTTTAGGAGGCATACTCGCCGCCCTCGCCGCCCGCGATCTTTCACCGGACACCGTATCGCATCTGGTGGTAATCGCGAGTCCCTATGGACGGCGCGTCGGCCGGGCGTTCGGGCCGGTGGTGCGGCTGCGGTTTACACTGGGGCTCATCGGACGAGATGAAATGCGGCAGCGCTTCTTCGGGCCTGATGTCCCCGAGAGCATCCAACGCGCGATCTTCGATTCCCCCGCCGACGAGAGCGCGGAACTCAAAGCACTCGGCCGCCGGCGACGCTGGTTTCATACCGGAGCCTTTCCGGACGGTGTTGCCCAGCGGACGCTGGTGATCGGTAGTGCCGCCGACCGGATCGTCCACATCGACGAAACCCGCGAGTTCGCCGAGGCGCTCCACGGCCGCATGGTTACCTTCCCATCCTCCGAGCGCATCGGCCACGATGACTTCGGCGTTTGGGACCCCGCCGCCCAGCAGGCCGCCCGGGAGATCGTGAGATTTACCCAGGAGTAGTCCCCGAGCCCAGGGGGTGACGCGGGCCCGATGGTACCGTCCAACGTCGCGAGCAGCTGCCCGGCTCTCACACACCCAGGAGGTGCTCCATGACGAGCAGCTCGAGCCCCTCGTAGTCCCGCGCCTCGATTAACTCTCTACGCCTTGACCGGTCGAAGCTGCGCGCCTTCTCCTCGAGGAGTTGAATCATCCTGAGGGAGTTTGCCAGATGGGTGTAGGCGCTCGCCGCCGGCTGCGTCCGCCGCGCCTTAACGTCGAGGCCGATAAACTCGCCCTTGGAGCCGTAGTCGTTGTCCACCAGGACCATGATCTGATTAAAGGCGCTCCGGAGGTTCTCGGAGCCGAAGCTCTTGTCCTGGTCGAAGCGAAGCCCGTTCTGGTCGTTGAGGTGGACGCCGAATAGCTTGCCGAGGCTCAGGGCGAACGCCATTTCGAGGGCGGGATCGAGCCCCGCGAGAGTCGCGTGAGCACTCTCAACGAGCCCGCCGACCCGGGCGGGGTCCGAGGTGGCCGCGGATATCGCCATCGCGTGCCCCTGGGTCGGCAGAAAGCTTCGATCTACCGGCTCGTTCGGCTTCGGCTCGATAAAGATCCGCA